>NZ_PVNE01000007.1 GCF_003001905.1 Planifilum fimeticola | reverse complement strand
TGGTCCGATATGACCGATATTTGCATATCTATAGAGCTTTTTGCCTGATTGCATTCATTATTTGGTGTGTAAACCGAATTTTGAAATAGCTTCTAGTCACAAACAGTTTTTTAAATTTTTGTATATATACATATTGCCGTATATATTATTGATAAATATAAAAAAGAATATATCGTACTCGTTAATCATTTCACAATCAAGGTTATGGAGACGAAAATTGGGTAGTGCATTAAAATGACCGTTTGGAAAATGTCAATGCATTGGAGGAGCATTTCAATGTAGCTATGCGGCGAGAGTGGTTTTTCGCAGGAGTGATAGATACCCCAAATAATGCAGTCTACTATCTTAATTTTTCACCAAGTCATTTCTGACGGGAAACCGGCCGCCGAAGCGAAGGGGAGCGCCCGCGCCGTCGCGTTCTGCGTGGATGTGGAGATGGGGTTCGCTCGTGTTTCCGGAATTGCCCACCCGGCCGATCCGCTGCCCTTCCTTCACTTTTTCTCCGTTTTTCACGGAAACGCTGCCCCGCTTGAGGTGGGCCAGAAGGAGGCGGGCATCATCCCCGTCACAGGTGAGGATGACATGATTGCCTTCCGGGTTTTCGGGGTCCCTTTGCGGCGGGGTCAAATCGGGGAGATCGTCGCGAACCTCGATCACTTTTCCCGTGCAGGGGCTGTACACGGGGTCTTCAAAGATCTCGTATTGGGTCAGCTTCTTCGGATACAGCCCTTTGGCGCGGGTGCCCAACCGGTTCAACCGGAGAATGTCCAGGGCGTACCGCTGGGCGGAATGCGTGCTGTGATAATTCATCTGCACCTGGCTGCCGCCTTGACCCACGTAATAAGTCCCGCTCCGGAGGGGGAAGGAGAGTTCCAGGGCCTCATCCGCCGGCCAGTGACTGGTCAGCACTCCCAGATTGTAGGTGCCGAAAATCAAGGCGAGGAATGCGTAGACGGCGATGGACCATTTCTGTTTCCTGCTGAGCGATGTCTTGGCGGGAAGGCGGCGTGCCTTTTTCCAGGAGGCGAAGGCCGCCGCCAAGAACAGAAACGCCCAAATCCAGCGCAGGGGGTAGCCCACCCAATCCCAGCGGCCGGAAAAGAAAATCCAGACGAAAAACAGCGCGATCGCCAGCAGTTTGACATACCACTCCGTCCGACTCTGAACCGAACCCTTCCAAAGGGAACGGAGAAGTGCGGCGGGCAGGAGGAGATACATGATGAGGACCATCACAATGGGCAAAATCATTTTCCTCTCCCCGTAAAAAATGATCTCACCTATCCAATATAGCAAAAATATTCTCTGTTATGTCCAGAAAAGGAGACGAATGGAAGTCCGCAGCTGTCCGAAGGTTGCGGCGGCACTGCTCGCCAGACGGGAATTGGCCCAAAATCATGGGAAGAGAGGGGCCGTCCCGAAGGCATAAAAAAACCGGGGACCGCCTTTGCCTAAAAGCCGGATCATCCCTTCAGAGATTCGTCCAAAACCTTCTTTCCGTCCCGGTTAAAGCACGTCAAGTCGCAAGCGATTCCCGCCTTGCTTTCCATCCGTTCATCATGGGTGACGGTCTCTTTACGGCGAATCGTGTCTCCCGTAAACACCGGCCTGAGGAAGTTAAACACCATTTTTCGGGCGAGCACATGCAAATCCCCGCCGATTTTTGTCGGCGCGGTGGCGGTGATTAATCCGCGCAACAACAACCGACCGTGTTCGTCCGGCGTCACATGGTGGTCGCGAAAAATGGTGCAAAACGCCTGCACTTCCTCCTTGGTGGAGACTCGCCCCATATCGGGACATCGCCCGGTTGTCGACTTCCTTCCCCGTCCTTCTTCTGTGCTTCACTTGGTATATCGCATATATACCATGTAATCCAAGCCGCTCAGGCGGCTGTACTTCTGTTTGATCCGTTCAAACTCCCTGAAGCCCAGTTTTTCATACAATCGGATGACCCGGGGATCCGTATTTGTCACCTCCAGGATATATTCATCGTATTGGGGCAGAGAAAGCAAGTGATTCATGATCGCCTTGGCAACCCCGCGCCTCCGGTACTTGGGATCGGTGGCGAAAAATTCGATGAGCGCCGTTCGCTTTCCCACCTTGATCGGCTTCTGGAATTCCCGCTTAAATACCACATTGGCAATCGTTCCCTTGTATATTCCGAAATGCCTGCGCAAGTCACTTTGATCGTGGTTCACCGAGTGCACGTCGCTGTTGGTGCAGGCGGCCATTCCCGCGATCTCGCCCTCGAACAGGGCGATATGGAAAACATCCAGGACAAACATGTGCTCCAACGCCTTGGCCAACTTGTTTTTGTCTTTTGAAAAGAAAGACAAATGATGACCGAAGGCGTCGACAAAGATCTCGCTGATCCGCTTCTTTGCCGCATCTCCCAATTCCTTTGCGCAAAGGACTTCGATCATGGTCAACCGCCTTTTCTCACTTGGGATTGATGAATTTTTACCATTCGTTATAAATGTAATATTTTTTGATTCCCTCTGTCAATGGCCGTCGGTTTTTGGAGAAAAACGCGAAGAATATTGATAGAGGAACGGGTAAATTTTGAATGGAATATACTGGGTTGGGCGCTGTGAATTCGCGTAGGCCTAAGGGCGGCGCGAAGGGAAACCGGTGTGGGGGATGTCTTATTGGAATAAATGAATATTTCAATCAATTTTTTATTTACAAATTAATCGGAATCGGATACAATGAAAAGGGGAGAACAAATCATTCAATAATGAACAAATGTTCATCGTTCATTGGAGGGTGTGACTTGAAAATCGCCGTCATTGGGAGCGGTTTTGTACGGAGCGACAGGTTGAAGGAGATTTTGGCCGGTTATTTTCCGGAGGCGACCTTCTCACTGGCGGAGAGCAAGTGGCCGTCCGAACCGTTTCAAAACGGTGATGAGGTGCTGGAGTATTCCGGCGATCCGGAGCAGGTGGCCGAGCTGGCCTCCGATGCCGACCTGTTGGTTCTGGATGTGGCTCCCGTCACGCAAGCGGTGATCCGACGGGCGCGGCGTTTGAAGGCGATCGGCGTCTGCCGGGGCGGTCCCGTGAATGTGAATGTGGAAGCGGCAACCGAGCGCGGAATCCCCGTACTCAACAGCCCGGGGCGCAATGCGGCGGCGACCGCCGAGTTTACCGTGGGGTTGATCTTGGCTGGAATGCGAAGAATCTGCCTCGGTGACGCGCGGATGAAGGAGGGGGTTTGGGACGGAGGACTCTACATGTATCAAGAGTGCGGCGAGGAGTTGGAGGGGAAGACGGCGGGGATTGTGGGTCTGGGAAACGTGGGCAGGCGGGTGGCCCGGCTGCTGGGAGGCTTCGGCATGCGGGTGCTGGCTTATGATCCGTGGGTTCCCGCGTCCGCTTTTTCTGAAGCGGGGGCGGAGCGGGTCGATTTCCCCACATTGCTGAAGCAGTCCCAGATCCTCACGCTGCACGCACGTCTGACTCCGGAGACGAGGGGGTTGATCGGAAAGGAGGAATTGGAGCGTCTGCCCAGGGGGGCCTTTGTGGTCAACGCCGCCCGGGGCGGGCTGTTGGATTACGATGCCCTGTTCGAATCGCTGGAGCGGGGCCATCTGTCCGGTGCCGCCCTGGATGTGTATGATCCGGAGCCGTTTCCCGTCCATCATCCCTTGCTCATGCACCCCCGGGTGGTGGCGACGCCCCACATCGCCGGAGCCACCCGCGAGAGCGCCTTGAGGGGAGCCGAAATGGTGGCGGAGGATTTGTTCCGCCTGATGAAGGGGGAGCGGCCGCGGCACGTGGTCAATCCGACGGCGGTTCCATAGAATCCTTGCGGGGGGAGATGGGCTGTGCGCAGGCTGTTGTTGGGCATCGATGCCGGAACCAGCGTGGTGAAGGCCGTCCTCTACCAAACCGATGGAACGCCCCTGGCGATGGAGAGCACCAAGCTGAAGATCGAATCGGTTCATCCCCTCTGGATGGAAGTGGATATGAACGCGGTTTGGCAGGCGGTCATGAAAACGGTGCAGTCCCTGGTGAATTCGGCTTCGGTCCGTCCGGAGGAGATTTTGGCCGTCGGAGTGACGGGACAGGGGGACGGTTGTTGGCTGGTGACCGAGGACGGTTCTCCCGTCCGATCCGCCATCTTGTGGGCGGACGGCCGGGCGGCGGATCAAGTGAAGGACTGGTTTTCGGACGGAACGGCGGAATCGGCGTTTTCCGTCAACGGATCGGTGGTTTTTCCCGGCTCCCAGGCGGCGATTCTTCACTGGCTGAAGCGGATGGAGCCGGAATCGCTGGAGAAAAGCCGGTGGGCGCTGTACTGCAAGGATTGGCTTCACCTCAACTTAACGGGGGAACTGTGCACGGACCCGAGTGACGCCTCATTGCCGTTTTTCAATATCGCGAAGCGTAGCTATGATCCGCTCCTTTTGTCGATCTACGGAATCGAGGATCTGGAGCATTTGCTCCCGCCCGTCCGCCCGGCCACGCAGATCGGCGGCCGTCTGCGGAAGGAAGCGGCGGAGCAGATGGGGCTCGCACCCGATATCCCCGTCGTGACGGGTCCCTTTGATATTGTCGCGTGTTCCATCGGGACGGGAACGCTTCGGGACGGAGAAGGATACACCATTCTGGGAAGCACGTGTCTGAGCGGAATGGTCATGTCCCGCTGCCATCTGGAACCCAGGGACGTGGGCATGACGATTTGTCACCGCGATCCGGACAAATGGCTCCGGGTGATGGGGGTGATGATGGGAACCCCCAATGTCGACTGGTTTTTGAAGGAGCTGGGTGGAAACCTGCATTCCCAAGCATTGACGCGCAACAAATCCCTGTTTCAACATATGGATGAGGCGGTCTCCGGGATTCCCGCAGGCGCCGAAGGAGTCCTGTATCTGCCTTATTTATCTCCGTCCGGGGAACGGGCCCCCTTCGTCAAGGCGACGGCTCGGGCGCAATTCACCGGCCTGACGATCAATCACTCGGATCTGCACCTGCTTCGGGCCGTGCTGGAAGGGGTGGCCTTTTCGATCCGGGATTCCTACGAGCATATGCCCGTGCCGATCAGCGACATCAAATTGACGGGGGGCGGGGCCCGCAGCGGGGTCTGGCCCCAGATCATCGCGGACGTCACCGGCAAAGCTGTGTCGATTCCCGCGGTGGAGGAAACAGGAACCCTGGGTGCCGCCCTGAACGCTGCAGTAGCGATCGGACTGTTTTCCGATCTCGAGGAAGCGGTTCATCATTGTGTCCGGATGACCCGCCGTTTTGAGCCGGATCTGAAAAACCGTTCCCTGTACGACGAAATGTTCGGGCTGTATCGAAAAACCTACAAGACCATGTGGGAATTGTGGGACCATCATCAGCGGGTGGTCGAGTCAAAGCTGATTCCTTTGGGAACCCGGTGAGCGGGCGTGACAGCTTTCGTCCCCGTTCCGCAAGGGCACATCTCAGATGAAGGGAAAGGGAACATGGCCAAGAGACGCTTGTTGGAGAGAATCGCGAGGATGTACTACATTCTGGATTTGAACCAACAACAGATCGCCGAACAGTTGGGAATCGGCCGCTCTTCCGTCGCCCGTCTCCTGAATCAGGCAAGGGAAAGGGGAGTGGTTCATTTCCAGATCGATTCCGACCCGGATAGCTACCGGTGTCACCAGTTGGAGAGGGAGCTTTTGAATCAGACCCGGCTGAAAGATTGCGTGGTGTTCCAAAACGGGGGCGATACCGGCTACTCCTTTGAAACCCTGGCCAGCCAGTATTTGAACACGGTGCTTCCCTTCACGGGTACGATCGGTTTGGGATGGGGGAAAACCCTGTATGCCGTCGGATCCCAGATACATCTGTGCGATCCCCGCCCCGGGCTGAAGGTGCTTCAACTGTCCGGGGGATCGGGCACCAAGGAGGAGTATGTTCCGGCCACGTCCGTCGTCCAGCTGTGGACGCGGGCTCTAAGGGCCAAGCCGTATTATCTGCCCGCTCCCGCCGTGGCGAGCACCGCGGAGAGCAGAAAGCGGTTTTTGGAAGATCCCAGCATAGGCGCTGTGGTGGACGAGCTGAAGAAGGTGTCGGTGGCGATTGTGGGAATCGGCCATACCGGTGAAGACGCTTCGATCATCACGTCGAGGCTGATTCCGGATCTGACCAGCGACACGCTCTCCGCCTGCAGCGTGGGGGATGTGATTCTCCATTTCTACGATGAGAACGGGAATTTTTCCTTTGATGACCTGAGCGAACGGGTCATCGGCGCTTCCAGGGAAGACTTCTTGCGAATCAACCTGCGCATCGGCATCGCCTACGGAGAAAACAAGATCCGGGCGATCGTCGGGGCGCTGCGCGGAGATTTGGTTCACATTCTGATCACCACGGAGGCCACCGCCGAGGCGTTGGTGCGGGCGATTTGAATCGAAACGAGGATGGGGGAATGTTTGATGGAACAGCTGAAGGAACTGGTTCACACCGCCAAGGAGCTGTATCGCACGGGGCTGGTGCGGGGTACGAGCGGAAACGTCAGCATCCGGGATCCGGAGAACCCCGACCGGATGTGGATCACCCCCTCGGCGATTCCCTATGACGAGATCACCACGGAGGATTTGGTGCAGGTGGATCTGGAAAGCGGCACGCCGGTCCGGGGAAGCCGCAAACCTTCCTCGGAGACGCCGATGCACAGCGCGATCTATCGGCTCCGGTCCGATGTGCGGGCGGTCGTCCATACCCATTCCACCTATGCCACCATGTTTGCGTGTGCGGGGGAAGAGATTCCCACCGTTCATTATCTGATCGCCGAAATCGGGGACCGGGTCCCGGTGGCGGACTATGCCGTATACGGTTCGGAGGAGTTGGCCAGGAACGCCGTTGAGGCGCTCAAGAGCGCCGGCGCCAATGGAGCGCTTCTGAAAAACCACGGGGTGATCACCGTGGGGGAAAACCTGTCCTCCGCCTATGTCCGGGCGGAGATCATCGAAACCGTCGCCCAATTGGCTTTCGGCGCCAAGCTGATCGGACGCTGCGAGACGCTGTCGCCGGAACAATTGGAGGAAACGCGGAAGAAGTTCGTTTCCTATTTTGCCGTATCGAAACGGTGAATCGGAGGGAGGGGCGAAGGAGGAGAACCTCCTCCCTTCGGCGGTTTTTATTCGCAATATTCGCTCAATCGTTCGCTTATTGAAAGGGGTGATGGTGCGTGAAGGGGTCTTTTCGCAAAATCCTCCCGGTCGTTTTCTCCCTTCTCCTGGTAGGGTCGACCGCTGCGTGCCTTCCCGATGTCCAGAGGTCGCAACGGGACGGCGTCGCCGATCCGGGTGCGGCCGTGCCGAGTTCCGGCGGCGCTTTCGATTGGGAGATGAGCAAGGGAGAAACCATCCACGTCATGTTCAACCAGCATCCCTACGCCGAGGCGATCATTGAACGCCTTCCGGAATTTGAAAAGAAGACGGGCATCCGCGTCCGGTATTCCGTCACTCCCGAATCCAACTATTTTGACAAGCTGACGGTTTCCCTCAACGCGCGCAACGGGAGGCCCGATGTGTTCATGACGGGCTCTTATCAGCTGTGGGAATTTCTGTTCAGCGGTTATGTGCAGGAGCTGGATCCCTTTATCCGGGACAAGGGAAAAACCAGTCCCGACTACGACCCCGAGGACTTCTTCGAGGGTGTTCTCAACGGAAACCGCTGGAACATGAAAGTGGGTCGGCCGGTGGGCACCGGTCCCCTGTGGGCCGTTCCCCTGGGGTTTGAAGTGAACGTCCTGATGTATAACCGAAGGGCCTTGGACAAGGTGGGAGCCGATCCCCCAAAAACCTTTGACGAGTTGATTGAAACCGCCTCCAAGCTGAACGGATGGAACGGAGAAGGTTCGTACGGGATCGCGGTGCGCGGAACCCGCTCCTGGGCGACCATCCATCCCGGATACATGACCGCCTATTCAATGGCCGGGGCCCGGGACTTCCAGGCGGAAAACGGAAGGCTGGTCTCCCGGGTGAACAGCCCGCAGGCGGTGGAAATCACCGAAAAGTTCGCCCGGTTGGTCAGGGAGGCGGGCCCGAAAGATTGGACCAATTACACCTGGTACCAGGTCAGCACCGATCTGGGGGCCGGCAAGGCGGCCATGGCTTATGATGCGGATATCCTCGGCTTTTTCCAGAATGTCGAAGGCGCATCCAAAGAGGCGGGGAATATCGGCTGGGCGCCGCCTCCCCTGCCCAGGGAGGGCGCGGAACTGGGGTCCAACATGTGGATCTGGTCCTTGGCGATGAACCGGTACTCTCAAAACAAGGATGCCGCATGGCTGTTCATGCAGTATTTCACCGGCAAGGAACACATCCGGTGGGGAGCGACCGAGGCCAATGTCGTCAACCCGCCCCGGCGATCCGTTTGGGAGGATTCGAAGTTCCGGGAGAGGATCAAGCGCATGGAGGGATACCGGGAAACCTTTGAATCCGTGATCGATCACTCGACCATCAAATTTACGCCGCAGCCGGAGTTTTTCAACATCACGACGGAGTGGGCCGCTGCCCTGCAGGATATCGTGATCGGATCCTCCGGCGCCGGAGAGCGGTTGAATCAATTGGCGCAGGATGCCGACGTGCGGATCAGGCGGATGATGGACAGGATCGAATAAGGTCGGGAGGGATGGCCGTGAAGGCAGTGGCGGAAACGGGCCGGGCGCTTCCGTCGGCGGAAAGGGTGAACATTCCGCGGACGCGGCGGTACCGGCCGTACCTGATCCTGTTGCCGGCTTTTCTGTTGACCGCCGGAATCTTGTACCCCTTTGGGGTGGCCATTTACTATTCGCTGACCAACTTCTCTTTCAAATACGAGAAATTTTCCTTCGTCGGTCTGGAAAACTGGGTGGACATGTTTCGGGATCCGGGATTTTGGCACAGCTTGTGGATTACGGCCAAATACGCTCTGCTGGCCACCGGGGCGGAGATGGTGATCGGGGTGGGCATCGCCCTGCTGCTGAATCGGGAGACCCGGTTGGCCCGCTCGCTTCGCATCGTGTTGATCTTTCCGCTGATGATCGCTCCGGTGATCGCCACCCTGATCTGGCAGTTGATGATCAATTACTCCGTCGGCGTCATCGGTCATGGATTGCGATGGATCGGGATCACCGATTTCACCTGGGCCGCCGATCCGGACACCGCCTTGTTCACGGTGGTGCTGATCGACGCCTGGGTATACACGCCCTTTGTGATTCTGCTCACCCTTGCGGGGTTGCGATCCCTGCCGAAAGCGCCCTTTGAATCGGCCATGATCGACGGGGGATCGGCATGGTTTACCTTCAGGAACCTGACCCTTCCGATGATCCTGCCGTTTTTGCTGATCGCCCTGGTTTTCCGCTTGATGGTCTCTCTTCAGGAGTTCTCGATCATCTTCGCCTTGACCAGCGGGGGGCCCGGAGACACGCTGATGACGCTTCCCCTGACGGCCTATACGGAAGGGTTCACCTATAAGGAACTGGGCTACGCCCTTCCGCACATGCTGGTCCTCTGGCTGATCGTGTTCATCGCCAGCCGGATCCTGATCAAATATTGGAGCCGAGCCCAGGGACGGGCGTCCGGCGTGGAGGAGGGGACGACGTGAAGGAACGGATGCGGAAATGGTTCGCCGATTTCCTGTTGTTGGTTTATGCGGTCTTTGCCCTGTTTCCCCTGCTCTGGATGCTGCTGATTTCCTTCAAGCATGACCGGGAGATGTACACCACGACTTTCATCTTTTCACCGACCCTGGAAAACTACCGGATCTTGTTTGTGAAGGGAGATTACATCAGCTACTTTTTGAACAACTTATGGGTCAGCTCCGGTGCGGTTCTCCTGTCCATTCTGGTGGGGGTTCCCGCGGCGTACGCCCTGGCGCGGTTCAAGTTTCGGGGGCGGGAATCGATCGCCTTCACCTTTCTCTCCTTCCGGTTTGCGCCGGAGATCATGGTGATTCTCCCCCTGTTTCTCATCTACCAACGGTTCGGGCTGTACGACACCTACTGGGGGATCATCTGGGTGTATCAATTGCTCACCCTCCCGTTGATCATCTGGGTTCTGAGGGGATATTTCGAGGAGATTCCTCCCGAAATCGAGCACGCGGCGAGGCTGGACGGCTATTCCTGGTTCCGCGTGTTCCTGAAAACCCTCGTTCCCCTGGTGAAGCCGGGATTGGTCGCATCCGCCCTTTTGTCCTTCATCTTCGCGTGGAACAGCTTCACCTTTCCCTTGTTGCTCGCGGGGCAGAACGTGGTGACGACCACGGTGGCCGCCCTGCAGTATCTCTCTTCCGATACCGTGCATTACGGTCAGATGGCGGCTGCGGTGACGATTTCCATATTGCCGGAGGTGGTTTTGGCCCTCTTTATCCAAAAGCATCTGGTCAGGGGCTTGAGCTTCGGCGCGGTGAAAGGCTGATCAACAACCCTTTGGGGGGACAAGTATGGGCGAACTGTGGATCCGAGGGGTTTCCAAGCGCTTTGGCAGGGTTTTGGCGTTGGATGAGGTGGATATCCGGGTGAACAACCAGGAATTCTTCGTCCTGTTCGGGCCGACGGGGGCGGGAAAGACCACCCTGTTGAATATCGTCGCCGGAATCCACGTTCCGGATCAGGGCCAGGTGTACCTGAACGGCCGTTCCATCGATCACCTGGAGCCGAACGAGCGGGATGTGGCCATGGTGTTTGAGAATTACGCGTTATACCCGCATCTCAATGTGTTTGAGAATATCGCGTCACCTCTCTTCAGCCCGAGATACAGGAAATCGAACGTGGAAGCGAAGGAGGAGGTGCTGCGCGTCGCCCGCCTGCTGGACATTTTTTCTCTGTTGGACCGGTATCCCGCGGAGCTTTCCAACGGACAGCGGCAGCGGGTGGCCCTCGGAAGGGCGTTGGTGCGCCGTCCGGAGGTCTTCTTGATGGATGAACCCCTGGTCCATCTCGATGCGAAGCTGCGGCACCAGATGCGGGCGGAGCTGAAGGAGATCCAGAACAAAAGCCTGGACACCACCACCATCTACGTGACCCATGATTACCGGGAAGCGCTCAGTCTGGGGGATCGCATCGCCGTGATCAACCGGGGACGCATTGAACAGGTCGGCAGCCCCGAGGAGGTTTATCACCGGCCCGCTTCGGAGTTTGTGGCGAGGGCTTTCGGCGATCCGGAGATGAACATTCTTGAAGCGGAGCTCGTGGAAGACGCGGGGCGCCTGCATTTGAATCTGTTCGGAAAACCCGGGCACTTCCCCGTGCCCGATGAAGTCCGAAAGGCGATGCTTAAGCACTCTTCCTCATCGGTCAAGGTGGGCTTTCGACCCAAGCACATCCGCTTTTACCCGGAGGATCCGGAGGGGAATCATGTGGCTGCCAGGGTCTACAGTTTTGAACCCCTGGGCGAAACGGCCGTCCTCATCGCCGAAGCGGGCGACCGGCGAATCCGTTTGCTGGCTTCTTCGGAGCACGCTTGGAAAATCGACCAGCCCGTCCACCTGGAATTCGACATGAACCGGGCGCTCTTTTTCGACGCCTCCTCCGGGAAGCTGCTCGCCCCGTCGGGAGAAAGGAAGGAGGATGTGGTGTGGCGGAACTGACGTTGAAGGGTGTGTCCAAAATCTATCGGAAGCGGAATCGGGAGGTCCAGGCCGTCAAAGCTTTCAATCTTTCGTGCCGGGACGGGGAGTTTGTGGCTCTCCTGGGGCCGTCGGGCTGTGGAAAATCGACGACGCTGCGAATGATCGCCGGCCTGGAGGAGATCACTTCGGGGGAAATACGGATCGGCGGGAAGAAAGTGAACGATTTGCCGCCCAAGAAGAGGGGAATCGGCCTGGCCTTCGAAAACTACGCCCTCTACCCGCCCCTTTCCGTCTATGACAACATCGCCTTCAATCTCCGGGCCCAGGGGAAGTCGGAGGAGGAGATACGACGGGAAGTGGACCGGATAGCCGCTTTGTTGCATATCGGGGATCTGTTGGAGAAGAAACCGGCGGCCCTGTCGGGCGGGGAAAAGCAGCGGGTCAACATTGCCCGGGCCATCATCCGGAGGCCCGCCGTCCTGTTGCTCGACGAGCCCCTTTCCCATCTGGACGGGCGGATGAGGCAGAGGATGAGGACGGAGCTGAAACGGCTTCACAATGAAATCCGCTGCACCACCGTCATTGTCACCCACGACCAATCGGAGGCCATGGCTCTGGCGGACCGGATTGCGGTCATGAACGAAGGGGAACTGCAGCAGTTCGGAACGCCGTTCGAGATTTACCGGCATCCCGTCAACGAGTTTGTCGCGGGATTTATCGGCGACCCCCCTATGAATCTGTTTGCGGTTCAGGTGGTGAAGGAGGAAGAAACCCCGGTCTTTAAGATCGAAGGTTGCGGAAAGAGCTTTGCGGTTCCGGATCGGCTTCGTTCCGTCGTGAAGGAAGGCATGCGCTACCGGTTCGGCGTTCGGCCAACGGATGTCCGGGTGGTCGCTCCGGAGGACGGGGGCGCGTTGGCGACCCGGGTCACCGTGTTCGAAAATCTGGGGGAGGAGCATCGCATCCACATTCGGCTGGACAAAAACCAGATGATCAGTGTCGTGACGGACACGGACGTGCGCTTTCAGCCGGGGGATTCCATCTTTTTGCGGTTTGACGAGGAGAAGATCCATCTGTTCGACCCCGCGACGGGAAGGAGGATTCAAGGCCAGGAGGCCATTCCCGCTTAGCGGGAAGGGACCGGCGGCATAAACAGGCGGAGCCGTCAAAATTAACGAAATCTTAACGGTGGCAGAGGATTTTCGTCAACATTCGTTTATTAGTATTTCATCCAGGTTGACGAGGCACCTTGTGTTGGAAGCCATGTATTGACTCCTCGGCGGGCGGGGTTATCGGCGGTTTCATGAGAGCCGTCGTTCCCATGAATAAATCATCCAATCAAGGAGATGAGGAGCATGAAGCGTTTTACCCGACTTCTCTTCGTTTTTGCGGCAGCTGTCGGATTGTTTTTCACCACGGGACATTCCTCTCTCCATGCGACGCCGCCACACCAGCAGGAGGTATTGAACATCGCCCACCGGGGAGCCTCCGCGTATGCTCCGGAGCATACCCTGGCGTCCTACGAGCTGGGGGAGAAGATGAAGGGCGACTATATCGAGATCGATGTGCAAATGACCAAGGACGGACACCTGATCGTCATGCATGACGAAACCGTGGATCGGACCACCAACGGGACCGGATGGGTGAAGGATCTCACGCTGGAGGAAATCAAAGCGTTGGATGCCGGCTCCTGGTTCAACGAAGCGTATCCGGAGTATGCCAAGCCGGAATACGCGGGGCTGAAGGTTCCCACGTTGGAGGAGGTGTTCAAGAAATTCCGCAAGGGCTCCAAGTATTACATCGAGACCAAGTCCCCCCATTTATATCCGGGAGTCGAAGAGAAGCTGGTCGAGATGCTGGATCGATACGGGTTGACCCACAAGGAGTCCCTGAAGAAGCGGCAGGTGATCATTCAGTCCTTCAGCCGGGAAAGCCTGCTGAAGGTGCGCCGGTTGAATCCGGACATTCCCCTGGTCCAGCTGTATGATGCCCAGGCATCCGCCAACATCACCGACGAAGAGCTGAGGGAAGTCAAGAAATACGCGATCGGGATCGGTCCCGACTATCAACGCATCGACCGGGATGTCGTCAAGCGGGTGCACAAATACGGTCTGGAAATCAATCCGTACACGGTGAACTCCAAGGAAGACATGCGCCGGCTGATCGACTGGGGCGTCGACGGGATCATCACCAACCATCCCGATTGGTTGCACCAGGTGCTGAAGAAGTAAGAAAGAGACGATTGCATGAGGCGCTGCCGACTGAACGGGAGGCAGCGCCTCTGCATTTTGCGGCGTCGGAGGATTCAAGGTGCGGCATTCAATCGCATATTGGTAATAATCGGTGGCTTGCGCAAATCCTGGGATTCACCCGACAAGAATGTCTGTCGGGATCAACATCCCGGCGGCATCGGCAAGAACACTCAGAAGGATCACCATCCATCTCGGTAATCTCATCGTACATTTTTTTGGAGGATGGTTCCGGATGTGCGGAACGGGTGTTGATACTTTTCGGGCCGTTCATTGATAGAGGGCGTTGCATCATCTGTCGGATGAACCTTGATTTTTCACCTGTGTTTCGTCTTCTCCGGGATAGGATTCATGTTGAAAGATGATCGCTTGTGCCGCTCCGGCCACCGCCGATTGGGGATCAAACAGGAAGCGGATTTCCACTTGGTCAAAGGAATGCTTTAAGGTTCTTCGGGAGGCGGATTCCAGGACCGCCTGCCGAAACTCCTGCACCTGATCCAAGGGAGTGTCGATGATGATCCGTTCGGGGTCGAAGAAATGAATGATCGACGGGATGATTTGACCCAGGTAATGTCCCGTTTCCCGTAGAACCTTTGCCATGCTCGCATCGGCGGTTTCCGCGACAAAAGTCCTCAGTTCATCGGCTCTGCGGATGTTTAAGGGCTGACGGAGATCCTCCTCCAATTTCCTGACAATCGCCGGTACACTGACCAGCGTTTCCAGGCAACCCTTCTTTCCGCAACGGCACAGGGGACCGTGATCCTCAACGGACAAGTGGCCGATTTCACCTGCCGTCCAACTTGAACCGAAAAAAATCCCGTTTTGATCGATGAAGGAACCGCCCACTCCTTCGTCCATCCGGAGATAAAACAGGGAAGAGTTCCTCTTTTTCCCGAGATGAAAATGGAAAAGGGATGCGGCCTTCACATTGTTCAGCACCCGAACGGGAACCCGTAAGGCCCCCTGCAAACGGGCTTTGACCGGAACCTGCTCCCATCCCAAATGGGAAGAGTAATGGACAATCCCCTGATAAGGATCCACCAGTCCGGGAATTCCGATGCCGATCCCCAAGAGCGTTTCATATTTGGATTGCAGGTGGAGGCTCAATTGTTGCAGTTGCTCCAGGCATTTCTCGGGATCCTCCCCGTCGATCTCAACACAACCCTTTTCCATTGCCCGTGAACTGTAGTCGATGACCTGATACTGCGCTTCCCGTTTCTTGACCCAAATTCCGACGGCGGTCATGGATTCGGAAACGATGGACAATTTGATCCGGGGACGTCCGACATGGCTGGTTTCGTCCAGTCCCATCTCGCGCACCTTTCCTTCCCGGATCAATTGCTCCACAATGAGGGAAACGGTGTTTTTGCTGAGTTTCAGGGCTTTTGCGATATCCTGACGGGAACTGACCGAGTGTTCCCTCAAGAAACGCAGGATCCTTTTTTTGTTCGTCAAACGCAACAGGGAGGGTCCTTTGCTCACCATTTTCCCGCCTTTTTCCTGCAGTGCCGGGGTAATAGAGGGGATTGCCGCTTTGAAAATCGTACTTACGGCACGCTCATTCCCGACATCGTTTTCATCGTTATCATAACAAAAAAGACTCGGCTTGTAGCTGTTCGGCGCGAGAAAGAATGGGATTGACATGACATTTATTTCGGAAAATTTGAAGTTGACAATATCATGCGAAGGGTGTTACTTTACAATTAGAACCAATTAGTCCTAAGTTAGGACTAATATAGGGGGCATCGCGATGCATGCGGCGGATTGGGTTGTCATTCTGTTCTACTTTTTGGTCATGGTGATTATCGGTGTGTGGTCCTTCAACATGGTGAAGGGTTCCGGAGACTATTTTGTGGCGGGGGGAAGATTGCCATGGTGGCTTTCGGGAGCTTCGCACCACGTCTCCGGCTACAGCGGTGTGGTTTTTACCGCCTATGCGGCGATCGCCTATTCTTACGGTTTCACGATCTATTTGTGGTGGGCGGTGGCGATCACGATCAGTGTGATTTTGGGTGCCCATCTCATCGCTCCGAGATGGGCACGGTTGAGAATGAAACGGAATATCGAATCCCCCCTGGAATATCTGTCGATTCGTTACAATTTGCCGGCACAACAGGTGATGGCTTGGAGCGGAGTCCTTTTGAAAGTGTTTGATGTCGGCGCAAAATGGACCGCTATCGCGATTCTTTTGAACGGATTTACAGGGATCCCGATTTTGACCGGTATTTTGCTCTCCGGCGGAGTTTCCCTCCTCTACATCACGATCGGAGGGTTATGGGCGGATGTGTGGAACGACTTCGCCCAGTTTGTCGTGCAAGTGATCGCGGGGACTGTGTTGTTTGTCGTGGTTCTCTCAAAACTGGGCGGGATCGGCGCCGCGTGGACGGCCTGGGACGAGCTTCCTCCCGGCAATTCGCAATTATTCAACGAACCCTACGGCGTCGGGTTTTTCCTGGCGTTCATTTTTATATCGTTTTTCAGCTACAACGGTGGAACATGGAACCTGGCCCAACGATACATTGCGGCCCCCTCGGGTCCGGAAGCCAAAAAAGCGGCCTATTTTTCCGCCTTTCTCTATTTGATTTGGCCCCTGATCATGTTTTTTCCCATGTGGATGTCACCGATCTTTTTTCCGAATCTCGAAAATCCGGATCAAGTGTATGTGAAACTCACACAGGAATTCCTGCCCGCCGGATTGGTCGGTTTGGTATTGGCCGGATTGTTTGCAGCGACGATGTCCATGACCTCCGGGGATATTAACGCCGTTTCCGCTGTGATCACCCGGGATATCCTTCCCGTCGTGTCCAACAAGATAAGAGGGATGGATCAAACGGCCTCATTGCGGTTGGCCCGATACACCACCCTGATCTTTACGCTGTTGACCTTGATCATCGGCATGAACGCGGATGACTTCGGAGGGGTGCTCGGATTGGTCATTTCCTGGTTCGGGGCTTTGATCGGTCCGGTCTCCATTCCCATGTTGCTCGGTCTGCTGCCGGCCTTTAAACACAGCGATTCGACGGCCGCCCTCAGCTCCATCGCCGCCGGGTTGATCACCTTCATCGCCTTTAAGTACGGATTTACCGAAGCGAGCGAAGCCGTCGAAGTGTCGGCGCCGCTGTTGGCCTCTCTGGTGGTATACGTCGGGATGGGTTGGTTCAACCGTCACAAACCGGTGCCCGAGGAGGTGGAGCAGCTATTGGCGACCCTTCAGGATGATTCGCCATCTTTGGACCAGCCCGCGGTGAAAGCCTGATTCTCCAAATAACAGGCGAGAATTGACTGGAAACCGAGGTATCAATCCAATCAACTTTCCGCCATGGCAGACTGGCTCATGCGGTCGCCACGGTTTTCTTCTTGTGCTGTCAAAGGAATATGTGGGTCATCGAGCGACTCGAAAAAATTTGGCGGTGAGGGCCAATGACGTTGAAACTGGGAACGGCCAAGATCGACATTACCCCGTACAGGCCGGTGCCGCTGGCGGGTTTTGAGGAGCGGACGGGAATCTGTCAAGGAATCACCCGTCCGTTATATGCCCGGATCCTGGTTTTTCAGCATGACCGTGAAGGGAGAAAGAGCTGCGCGCTCCTGGTGTCTGCGGATTTGATTTGGTGGGATACGAAGCGTGCCCGGGCGCTGCGGGAGCGGATTGCTCGGCAGTGGGATCTTGATGCGTCGGCCGTCATCCTCCATGCAACCCATACCCACGGCGGCCCCCAGACCAGCGACCGGTTTACGCCGTCGTTGGGCGTGCCGGATTCGGATGTGGTCCGGTGGATGGAAGAGAGAGTCCTGGATGGAGTGAGGTGCGCCTTTCGCGATTTGCAACCGGTGGTTCTCCGGAGGGGGACCGGTCAGTGCCGAATCGGCATCAACCGTCGCAGACAGGTGGAGGGATCCGTGATCATGGCCCCCAATCCGGAGGGCCCCGTCGATCCAGAGGTAAACGTGATCCTTTGCCTCACGCAGAATGGGAGACCGAAGGCCATTCTGGTCCATTATGCCTGTCATCCGACGACGACCGGGGAGAATTACATCACCTCCGATTTTCCGGGAGTGGCGATGGAACGGATGGAGAAACAACTGGGCGATGGCACCTTGGGTGTTTTTTTGCAGGGGTGTTGCGGGAACGTCCGTCCTGCGCTCATCCGGGATCAACAGTTTTACCGGGGGACCGACAAAGAAGTTCGCGAGCTGGGCGAAAAACTTGCGGATGCCGTATTTGCTGCCCTGAATCGCCCCATGCACCCGTTGCGTCCGATACCTATCAGAAGCGAAACTCTAAAGGTCCATCTTCCCTTCCGGGAGTTGCCCACCTGTGCGGAGCTGGAAAAGAAACGAGGAGGTGCCGGGGTGGTGGGCGAATGGAGCCGTCTGCTTTTGGATGATCCGGAACGACTTCGCTCTCACATCCCTTTGGAATTAACCCGTTTGGAGTTGGCGGATCGCCTGGTATTCCTGGCGATGAACGGGGAAGTAGTGGTGGAGTATGGGTTGATGTTGAAAAAACATTTTCGTGGACGCGTGCTTCCCCTTCCCTACAGCAACGGGATGATCGGGTACGTTCCCACGGAGAAACAGATGGAAGAAGGGGGTTACGAAGCGGTGGAGTCCGCATTCTACTTCGGATTGCCGGCTCCTTTTTCGCCGGAGGCAGGGTTGATTCTCCATGAAACCCTGCTCGAATGGATCGGAAAGGAGGATGATCATGATCTCCCATCCACTGCCCGTCCGAACGGAAAGGGTGGATCGGTTAAAGGTGCGGGTTTATGACCATCGCGATGCCGTGGGAAACGCGGCCGGGTCGGACGTGGCGGCCCGAATCCGTGAATTGTTGTCCAAGCAGGAACGGGTGCGCATGATCTTTGCCTCCGCTCCGTCCCAAAACGAGTTTTTGCAACGCTTGGTACGAGAAGAAGGGATTGATTGGTCGCGAATCACCGTTTTTCACATGGATGAATACATCGGTTTGCCGAAGGATGCTCCGCAACGGTTCAGTCGATACCTGATGGAACATTTGATTTCAAGGGTGAATCCGGGAGAAGTCCATTTGATCGACAGCACCCGCCCGATGGAGCAGGAATGCAGACGGTACGGGAATTTGATTCAACGGGCGCCCATCGACATCGTCTGTCTGGGGATCGGGGAGAACGGCCATCTTGCGTTTAATGATCCGCCCTTTGCCGATTTTGAGGATCCGGAAGTGATGAAGCCCGTGGAACTGGACGAGGTTTGCCGACTGCAACAGGTTCACGACGGGTGTTTTTCGGACATAAGCGCCGTGCCGACCCGTGCGCTCACGTTGACGATCCCGGTACTACTGTCGGGGAGATTCCTGTACTGCATCGTACCGGGAAAAGCGAAGAGGGAAGCGGTTCTTTCCGCTCTTTACGGGCCGATTTCCACGGAATGTCCGGCTTCGATATTGCGCCGGCATCCCGATTGCACCCTGTACTTGGATCGGGATGCCTGGGGGGTGAGGGAGGATCATGGGTGAATGGATGGGCATTCATTATCGTTCCGGAATCCCGGTTCGCCTTGAGATCCGCCACGGCCGGGTCGAACGCATCGAAGAATTGCCCGGTGTGGATCGGGGAGAATTGCCCTGGATCGCCCCCGGGTTGGTAGATTTGCAGGTCAACGGGTACGGGGGGCACGATTTGAACGCCCTCCCGCTCGATGAATCCCGGGTGATTGGTGTGACCCGTTGCCTGTGGAGGGAGGGGGTGACCACCTATTTTCCGACGATCATCACAAACCACGAAGAGGCGATCGAGAGTGCCTTGCGCATGATCTGCGATGTTTGTTCCCGATATGAGGAAATCGGCCGGTGCATCGCGGGCATTCATCTGGAGGGACCTTTCATCTCTCCGGAGGAGGGGCCGAGGGGAGCTCATCCCAGGGAATATGTAAGGGAGCCGGATTGGGAGTTGTTTCAGCGATGGCAAGAGGCGGCTGGGGGGAGAATCAGAATTCTTACCCTCTCCCCGGAATGGCCGGGAGTGACGGAATTCATTCGCCGGTGTACCGAGAACGGGGTGATCGTCTCGATCGGGCATACCGCCGCCACTTGCGAACAGATTCGGGCAGCGGTGCGCGCCGGTGCCCGGATGTCCACCCATTTGGGAAACGGAGCCCACCTGATGCTTCCCCGTCATCCCAATTACCTGTGGGAGCAGTTGGCCCAGGACGAATTGTGGTCCTGTATGATCGCCGACGGATTTCATCTCCCCGAGTCGGTGTTGAAGGTGATCATGCGCGTGAAGGGAGAAAAGGCCCTCCTCGTCAGCGATACAGTAACCTTCGGCGGTCTGAAGCCGGGGGAGTACACCAGCCACATCGGAGGAAAAGTGGTTTTGACCCCCGAGGGTAAATTGCATCTGGCCGGGAATCCGAACCTGCTCGCCGGTTCGGCCCAACCCTTGAAACGGGGCATCGAGCATTTGGTGAAGACGAGCTTGTGTCCATTGTCCGAGGCCTGGAACATGGCTTCCCTGCGACCGGCCCGCTTGGCGGACCTGCCGAACAAGGACGCCCTGGTCAAAGGGGCGCCGGCCGATTTCGTTCTGTTTCACTGGGGAAGAAGGGGATACAAATACGGGAAACCGTCAAGCACGGGGAGTGCGTTTTCCGTTCTCATTAAAAGGAAGGAGGAAGGACCGATGTCCGTCATGACGCAGTATCTTCACAAAGTGGTGGAACACCTGCAGCGCCTGCATGACGAAGAGTCGGAATCGATCCGGAAAGCGGCCCGGATCATCGCCGATCACATCAAGCAGGACAAAATCGTATACGCCTACGGTCCCGGCGGCCATTCAAACCTGGGTCCTCAGGAGATTTTTTTTCGCGCCGGCGGACTGATGCACGTAAGCGCCATCTTGGACGAAGGCACGCTTCTCAGCAACGGAGCGCTCCGATCCATGGCGATCGAGCGGACGCCCGGATACGGGAAAATTGTGATCCAGGACCACGGGTTAAAAAAAGGGGATCTGCTGATTATCATCAATGCCTATGGGATCAATGCGGCCACCATTGATGCGGCCCTGGAGGCGAAGCGGCTGGGAGTGAAAACCATCGGTGTCACATCGGTGCGCCACGCCTCCTCTACTCCCGAAGATCATCCCGCCCGCCATCCTTCCAAACAGAATCTGCACGATCTGGTGGATATCGTGATAGACACCAAGGTGGAAGTGGGAGACGCCGTGGTGGAAATCGAAGGGTTGAGCCAACGGGTGGCTGCCATCTCCACCTTTGCCAATGCCTACTGCTTAAATGCGATGGTTGCCGAGACCGTGGATCTTCTCGTAAAGGAAGGCGTTCATCCTCCCATCTGGATGAGTGGAAATGCCCCGGGAGGAGATGAAGCCAACGCGCGGTTTATCGAACGGTTTAAGGGAAGGATAAAAAACTTATAATCTGCACGGAGACAGGGATTTCGCCCGGTGCTTTGCAGCAAACGCGAACGGGGCAGGCGATTCCCCTCCGGTTTTCCGGCAGGGGATTTGTTTCACTGGTTTTTGTTTCGGATACGAAAAAGAGTGGAAAGTGTGGTGATGGGGGTGCAAATGTCGTTTCGGTGGTTTGGGGAGGGGGACCCCGTCACGCTGGAACACATTCGTCAAATCCCCGGAGTGACCGGTGTGGTGTCCGCCGTTTACGATGTACCGGCAGGGGAAGAGTGGCCGTACGAAAAAATCGTCTCGTTGAAACGGCGGATTGAAGAAAAAGGGCTGACCTTGGCGGCCATCGAAAGCGTCCCGGTCCACGAGGAGATCAAGATGGGCGGATCGGGCAGAGATCGGTACATTGAAAATTTCCGGAGGACATTGAGGAATCTGGCTCGGGCGGGGGTTTCCGTCGTCTGTTACAACTTCATGCCCGTGTTCGACTGGACTCGTACGGATTTGACTTTTCGGCTGCCGGACGGATCCTCGACACTGGCGTACGACGAAGAAATCGCTCAAAAAATGGATCCCTTACGCGGCGAGCTGGAGTTGCCCGGCTGGGACACCAGTTACGACAAAGGCGAGTTGCGGGCCTTGCTGGAGGCGTACCGCGGGGTGACCGAAGACGATCTGTGGGAACACCTCCGCTATTTTCTCATCAAAGTGATCGATACGGCGGATGAGCTGGGAATCCGCATGGCCATCCATCCCGATGATCCCCCCTGGTCGATTTTCGGACTGCCGAGGATCATCACTTCCCGGGAGAGTCTGGAGCGATTGATCGGTCTGGTTGACAGCCCTTGTAACGGCCTGACGTTTTGTACCGGTTCCCTGGGGGCTGATCCAAACAACGACCTTCCCGCCATGATTCGAACTTTCGGAGGAAAAGGGAGGATTCATTTCGCTCATGTCCGCAACATTCAAATCACCGGGCATCGCTCCTTTGTGGAAATCGCACACTGTTCTTCCGAGGGCTCGGTGGATATGTATGAGGTGATGAAAGCTTTCTGGGAAGTCGGATTTGACGGCCCGATGCGTCCGGATCACGGGCGGATGATCTGGGGGGAAACGGGGAGGCCGGGTTACGGTTTGTATGACAGGGCGATGGGAGCGGTCTATTTGAAAGGTATTTGGGAAGGGTTTGAGAGGAGTTCCTATCAAGGGAGAGCCGGTTTGGGTTGATCGAACCGAAAAGCGGCGGTCGGCACCGCACCGACCTGCCCTTTTCTATTTCTTTGTCTCAACGGTTGAGTCAGAAGGAGGGGATTGTCGTGAAAAAGTGGAAGGTCCTGCAGAGGTTGTCGGAACTCGGTGTCGTCGCCGTCATTCGCACCAAGAAGGCGGAAACGGCGGAGAACGTGGCCTTGGCTTGCCGGGAGGCGGGGTTGTTCGCGGTGGAGATCACCTTCACCATCCTGGGTGCGGACCGGGTGATCCGCCGCTTGCGTGAGGAGGATGCCTTCGGAGAATTGATCGTGGGTGCGGGCACCGTCCTCGACAGCGAAACGGCCCGGATCGCGATTCTGGCGGGCGCCCAGTTCGTGGTCAGTCCCGGCTTTGATGAGGAGACGGCCCGCCTTTGCAATCGCTATCAGATCCCGTATATTCCCGGCTGTATGAGCGCTTCGGAAATCATCCGGGCGATGGAATGCGGGTCGGAGGTGATCAAGCTGTTCCCGGGCGCGGCGTTTGATCCTTCCGTCATCCGGGCGCTCAAGGGTCCGCTTCCCCAGGTGTCCATCATGCCGTCGGGCGGTGTGGACCTGGACAATGTGGAGGATTGGATTCAAAACGGAGCCGACTTCGTGAGCGTCGGCAGCCACCTCACCGCACCGGCGGAGAAGGGGGATTTCCGGCGGGTGAAGGAACTCGCCGCCGAATATGTGGAACGGGTCCAGATGGCCAGGGGGAAGAAGGGTCGGTGAAGCCCACTTCGTATTGAAGAATGGTTTCTAAGGTGTTCATTGTGGGTGGTCAAATGGATTTGGAAAATTGAAAGAGTTATATATTTGGATTCAAGGATTACCACTTGCACCGAAGGATCGAATAGGATCGAAAGTGGCTGGTCGAGTCATTGGAAATATTAGAAAAAAAGAGAGATGGGGTTGTGCGGATACCTTTGGCACAACCCTTTTTAAGAATTATCAGGGCATATATTGATTCTCGAACTATCAAAAATAATGTTGTTTTTTGTATTTTTTCGTTTAAAATAGTAGATAGAAAATGATGACTTAAAGGGTGATTTAATGCAGGAATTCCAGAAAGACGAGATACAAGGAATTTTATATGTTCAATTAATTGGACTAAAACATTTAGATGAGGCGCTGAAAAAAGATGAATTTACCATGCCGGACTCTGTTGTTCATGCACGGAGACAATTGGCGCGCTATTTTCTTAACAAAGGGAGAAAACCTTTAATAGGTTTAAATGAATGGGTTGAGGCGATGCTGCAGCCTGTTGAGACATGGTTGCCCGAGGCGGCAGATTTTATTGATTTAGAAGCTCCACTTTGGGAGAACAACGGTTGGAGCCGGGATTCCGAATATTTTTTACAAGCATACGGGAGACCAGAAGATTATCAGGAACTAACAGTGTTAAAGGTTCTTGAATATTGCCGCAAAAATAACGAACAAGAGGGTTATGTTCTTTTTCGAAGTTTCCTGTCAGATCCGGAATGGGCAGTTGTGTCGGAAGAAGAGTTGAATCAGATGGCCGCGTCGTTTTCGGATGAGTTTTTGAAACAGCAGATAAGAGCTTGTTATGAGCCTTTTGCTGAGTGGGAACAGGCAAGAAAGTGTCCTTATTGCGGCTGGAGTTTATTAAAAAAATCAGGATTGTGGCGCTGTGGCCACGCCAATGTGTGTTTTGATTTAGAAGGATCAAACAAATGGTCTCTACAAACGGCTGAGCCATTTCCTTTTGGGAAAGATACACGCGTCTACCGGCTTCGGCCGGGGATCCACCGCTATACCCTGATCCCTGGAATTCCTGAAAAAAGGATAGCCGAAAATTTAAGCAAGATCCATCGCATCGAACGTTACCCGGAACAGGATCGATTTGATCTTGCTGTTTATCTGGACCACAGAAATATCTACTTAGATGTGAAATGCTTTCGAAGCCCCGTTCATTTGGCAACCTATATTGAACGATTGGGATCTGAGAGATTGGAAGAGTTCCGAACCCATGCCTGGTTTGTAATTCCGAGGGAATACGCCCATAAAGATTACATAAATCGAGTCCGCAATCGAATCGAACTTCAGGTGAATATTTGTGAAGAGGATGAGCTGTATCAACTGCTGAAAGAAGGAGAGGTGCCATGAACCGTCTGAAATTGTTTCAATTGTGCGAAGAGGTCGGAAAAAAGGGGTATTTTGATGCTCTCGATTTGGGTGTCGAGAGAGGTGAGCTTCACCGGAAGAGACGGTTTGTTGAAGTGGAATTCACTCTGTACGGAGGATATCACAGTGGACTCAGTGATTGGCTTGCAAAGGACTTGTGGGCGGCTTTGAAAGGATGGGAGGAGTTGGTACTCCCGAATAGGGCTGATGTGGATCGGATTCGCCGCCTACGGTTGCTCGTTTATTCGTTTCAAAACAAAGCCATTTGGGAAGAAGCCCTTTCATTATATCTCGAAGTTGAGGAACGATATCGCCTGTTTACAGTGGATGAATCGGGACGTTTTCACCCGCGCTCTGTTTCTCCGGTGGTTTGTTCAGACAGAGAGAAAATATACGAGAAGATTCTTTCTGCCGCCATTCCCCGCAGAAAGCGAAAAATCCCCTTGGCCCGGTCGGGTGAATGTTTTCAATACGATCGCGAGGAAACAAACGACCAATACTTTGTAAGAATACCTTCTGATTTTGTTGTTTCTTCGCCTATGGAGATCACTCGCAGAATAAAACGTCCATTTACCCTTCCAGTCGATTTTGATTGGGCGAAGTTGGGCAGGGAAATGGATCGCATTCGGGAAGAAAACGGCTTAAAACCGGTTGATTATTCCGGTCGGATGGAAAAGTTGTCCTTGGTCCCCTTGAATGGAGAAGCTAAAAAATCCATGAAATTTACCGGATTGACACATGTTCTGGGAGGATTGGGCGCAGGAAAGTCCACATGGATGGTGGCTGTGGCTTATGAACTGGTAAAGCGACAAGGAGCCAAGGTTGGTTTTATCGAAAGCAGCGTAGCCAATATATTGAAACGGGCCGAAGAACTTCGCGCGCTCAATCTCTCTGTGGTCACCATTATCGGTACGGGCCAGCGAATCGATCATGAAAGGGAACATTTGGACCGGCCGGGATTGACACTGGAAGAGATTGCAGCGGATTCCAGCCTGATCGACTTGTCTTCGCTTTGTTTGCTTGAATCCCTTGCGGGAGACGAAACTATAAATAACAGATATCCTTGCCAACGTTTGTATAAAAGCAATGATAGGAAAAAGCGTTATGCCTGTCCCATGGCATCAGAATGCGGACTGTATCGGCAACTAGCAACTTTGGATCAAGCGGACGTGTGGATCGCCACGCCTGCCAGTTTGGTGTTTACCCGCATACCTCCCCAAATTTGTCCGGATAACCCCACTTTATATGAAGCGTTTTATGAGGCGTTGGATGTGGTGTTTGTCGATGAAGCGGATGCCCTTCAGAAAGCTTTTGACGAGTTGTTTATTCGCGATGAAAAATTGTTTGGAGATCGCGGTCATCTCATTGAAAATACCATTCGCGATATCCGCAATGCCTTACACGGTCTGTATGAACCGGGAGGACATTTTTTAACGCATTATTTGAGGCGGTGTGATAGTGCCCTCGATGCAACACGCTGTCTGTTCCAATTGATCAAAGAGCACCCCAAAATTCAGGAATATTTGCGAAACCGTGTCTCCTTTAAATTCCAGTGGGAGTATAAAGTGAAATGCTCATTGGAGAGATGGAATCCCTCTGTCGACCTGAGAACATTCTATGATGTGTTGGAGACTTGGAAGCATTCACCTTTCCGAAATGAATTATGGGAAGAGCGCCATCGTAACGGTACGGTTTGGTATCAGAGATTCGAAGATTTTCTCGACGGAAACATCGATCTTCAGCAACTGCTGGGTTCGGTGCCCGATAAAACTCTGGGAAAGCCCGAAATAAGGAATATCGAGGCGGAATGCAGGTTTTACCTCTGGCTGTGCCGATTAGAATCCAGCTTGGATTATATAACGGAACGTTATCCCCAGTTGCTTTCTTTTGTGGAAGAGCTGAAAGTTGATCTTCCCTTCAGTGCCGCGAAAAACCCGTTATTACCCCACCTGCCCACGCCAACGCTGGGGTACCGTTATGGCTATCGTCTAGTTAAGGAAGAAGATTCTAAAAACCTGGTCATGAAATTGATTGAATACAATACTGTCGGTCGCATTCTTCTTTACCGGTTCCCTGATCTATTCCGGCCGGCAGGGGACGGACCGGGGCCTGCTGTCATTCTCTTATCCGGAACAACCCTTGCTCCCCGTAATGTTCATTTTTTCTTGTTCGTGACCCCGGAATGGTTGATTACTTCCGACAACAAGGCTTCGGAAATCACCCAAGAGTTTCTGCCCTTGACTGATCCGGCGGGCCGTCTTATTCGTGTTTCTGGAATGAAGCCGTCGGAAAGGCGGGCAGCCCTCAAAGAATTGGCGCGTCTGGTGCCTTCGTTGATCGAGGCGGAAAAAAATCATTGGAAGAATCAGAGAAGAGTAATGATCGTGACCAATTCCTATCGCGACAGCGAAGCGATGGAAGAGATTTTTTCCCGTTCACCGCTTCAGGTGCGAATCAAATCGTTAACGCGGAAAATCAAAGATCCCATACATGTCACCCGTCCGCGCCTCATGGAAGTGGCCAAAGAGGTGGATGCCTTGATCACTCCGCTTTCCGCCATGAACCGCGGGGTGAATCTGGTCGACGAGAATCGGAAAGCTCTTTTCGGCACGGCTATATTTGTCAGCCGTCCTTATCCGCCTCCCCAGGATATCACTTACATTCTCTCATTTATCCACAGTCGTCTCTCTTCTTTGATCCGACAAGTTCAAAGTGAGGGGTTGTCCGGAAAAGAGGCACTTTCCCGTTTTCGCAAGATCTGTCATGCCATTTTTGAGAAAATGCATGACGAGCCAAACTTCTGGAAGCATCTGAGCGATGAAGAGCGGTTGGACTTGGCTTGGTATTTGTTTGTTCCGATTTGGCAAATGGCTGGCCGCCTTGTCCGGGGAGGAATGCCTGCGCGGCTGTTGTATATCGATTCAAGCTTTGATTCCGGTACTGGGGAGCCCGCTCTTTTCCAGTCTTGGCATCAATTGTTTGATCCCTATAAGGATCACTGGCTTTACCAAGAGTTATATGGCCCCTTCTTGTCCTCGTTGGAGTCTCTTGTATTCGAAGAAAGTCGGAAATGAGGAGTGAATATTCATGACGAATCAACACCGATTGCATTTGTTCGCCTTTGACGTGACGCACCCCCCTGTGCCGGATCAACCGGTTTATGGTTTAAAGTTTCCCCCTTCTTGGTGTGAGATGATTTGGCCCGGGCGTCCTGAAGGAAGTCATGTGAAAATGCCGGGTTTGACTAGTTTGGGAGAGGAGTTGATGCAACTATATCCCGGCTTGTTATACACCCGCTTCGACGATTCGGCCCTTGCCGGAAAGACGCCTGCACTTGTTGCTGAACAACCGATTCCCTCGGATGTGCTTGCCCGGCATTTTACCCGCCATTTCAAGCGGATTGGAAAGGCCGCCTCCTTCGATGCGTCCGATGTTGAGTGGTCCCGCATCGATTGGGCTAAGGTGGATCATCAAGACGCTATATACAGTTGGCTGCCCGCATATTTATCCCGTCGTTTTGCCGAATCCGACAAACCCTTCCGAGTCATGAAGTATAAGCGAAAGACGAAACAACAGGTGTTTGAAGGGGAATTGCGGTTTTATCCGGTTTTTTTGAACGGAAAATATGGCTGCATGACTGAACCCTACAAAGGATTTTCCTATGCCGTCTATTTTTCAGTGGAAACCCGCGCAAACCAACCCGGAAGGAAATTTCTGTACATCCATCCACGAATTCATCGCTTCGTTTCCGTGCCTGTCAAAAGGGGTTTATCGCCTAAAAGAAATGGCACGGTTTTGATCCGTTTGTCTCACAGTCAAGGAAAAACTCCCTTTGTGCCGGTAACGATTACCAAGAGCTCCAAACAGGAAGTTGCAGCGGAGTGGAAAGAGGATTGGATACCGGAATACTTGAATTATTTTCTTTCCAAACCTTTGGAATTGGAATCGCTTTTGAGTGAGCCGTCCAGATATCAAAATGTGGAGGGAGATATTTGCGCATTACTGTTGTACAATCCTGTTTTTTATTCTTCCTATTACAATGAAAAAGTGGCCAAAGGCGGGATGGGGCTTTCGGAGAGAAAGCAACTGTTTGATCTTTTCCAAGAAGTTTTTCCGGAATTGGAACCGTTACAACCGCTTAAGGAAGTAAAAACAAAACGAATCGTAAAAAAGAACTTCCCTATGACTGTAACCGAGTCTGAAGAAAGTCGTTTACGGATCGATTGTCACACGACCGATTCTGTATTTCAGAGTTTAGTTGAACAAATTGAAGGATTGACCGACTATTTCGCAAAACAGGATGATTGTGTGTACAAACTGCGTGCCAGCGGACCTGAAACGGTGGTGGAGTTGAGATATTGTCCGGACAGCGGTGTCGTCCAGGATGTGGATATCAACCATCCTCACCGAACCCTTCGCAAAATGAAAAAGATGATAACAAAATGGGGTAAAGCGCATGGTGCGTTGGTGATGATCGAACCGAAAAAAACCTGGTCGGAAAATCCGAAGGCCGATCCCAAACATGCATTGCGGGTTGCCTTTGCGGAATGCGGACAGATCACCCAATTTCTGCATGACGATAATGAGGAAAATTTTGAACACAGGGTGAAAAACGCCTTTTTCGATCTGCTGAGCGATTTTGGGGTCTATACGCATCATCTGATTGAAGGAGTGGATCGGGAACGGGTTTGGTTGTTTGTTACCGCCTTCCGACCCCACGAATTGAATGAGGGCCGCGTATTATACGCCCGTTATGACGGTAATCGCTATTTGATCCGTATGGAAGGAGACGACGGATCTTGGAGGGCTTTGCCCGACTTTATTACCGATGCGGGAGGTTTGAAACAGGGGCTCGAAAGAGATGGCCTGACAAGAGAGAAACAACCCGAAATCGAACGGACCATCCTTCAAATTCTGCAGGAAACGGAAAGGCCCCTGACGGTTGTTTTTGATCGAACTCCTTTGACCAAGTTATATTTTCCCGTTCAGGATAAACACCTGATAAATGGAGACTGGATCCTGACGAGGCCGGAACTTGATTACCAACGCAACCGCCTCCGCATTTTGCGAATAACGACGGAGTACTATGTTCCTCTTTATTATAACGATAAACCTGGGAAAGATTATACATTCAGTTCTGGTCTGTTCCTTTCTGAGGACGGTGTTTATTACAGTCTGGGTCAAAAACCGGATACCTATCAACTGGCTGTTTTGTATACGAAAGCTACCGATTCTTCGGAGCTACTGCTTCAACCCAATCTGGTGGAGATTTTGCCAGTGGGACATTGGGACCCCGGTGAGGCTGAAGAGGCCGTGCGACAGCTTCACTTGTTACGACAGGCCAATTTAACCTATGATCAGCATACGATTTATCCGGCACCGGTACACCGATTGAATGCGGCAAAAAAATATTTGGAGGCGTTTCTCGCTGTTCAAAGGCTCGTTAAAAATGATCGTGTAAGGATATAATGTGCCGATAAAGTGAAAACTTCGGCATGGTAACAAGAAAGCGGATGCTCACGGGCATCCGCTTTCGTTTATCAAGTTTCGCCAGGATCAAAAAGCTTCACCGCTCCGCCCGTTTCCGCCTGGCTTCATCGTAATTTCCCTCGTAGCGGGTCAGGGTTCCGTTTTCCAGCCAGTAGACGGGAGCGAACAACTGGTTCAAAAAGTACCGGTCATGGGAGACGGCCAGGATGGTGCCGCGAAAATCCCGGAGCGCCTCCTCCAACACCTCCCGGGAGTCGATGTCCAAATGGTTGGTCGGCTCATCCAGAATCAGCGCATTCACATCCCGGTGCATCAGTTGGGCAAGCCGCAGGCGCATCCGCTCGCCTCCGCTCAGATCCCGCATCTTGCGGAAGACGGAGTGACCGTAGAAAAGGAACCGGTCGAGGATCTGCCGGGCCGTGCCCGCATCCGCGGGGACTTCTTCCCGGAACGCTTCCAACACGGTCATGTCCGGGTCCCCCTCCCACCCCTGCTGGGAAAGATATCCCGCCTGGACCGACGGTCCGATGTATACCTCACCCCGGTCCGGCGCGATCTCACCCGTCAGGAGGCGGAGAAGGGTGGATTTTCCCGCCCCGTTTTTTCCCACCACCGCCACCCGTTCGCCGAATTTCACCGTCAGATTTGCCCCCCTCAAGACCGGTTTCCGACCGTAATTCTTGAAAATGTTTTCGAGCCGGAACACGATCTCCCCGCTTCGCTCTTGATGGCCGAAGTTCAGGGCGATTTTTTCCGCTCCAAAACCGGCCGTTCCAGCAGCTCCATCCGCTTGAGCGCCTTTTCCATGTTGGATGCCCGCCGGTGAAGGCCGGCGCTGGGAGGGTTGGAACGGTTGGCCCACTCCCGCAACCGCTTGATGGCTTCCTCCATCTTTTTGATCTTTTTCTGTTGTTCCCGATAAGCCTGGAATTCCGCCAGCAGGCGCTGTTCCTTCTCCTTGACGAAATGGGTGTAATTTCCCTGGTACAGGGTGCATCTGCCGTCTTCCAAATCGATGATCCGGTTGGCGACCCGATCCAGGAAATAGCGGTCGTGGGATACGACCACCACCGCCCCGCGCCATTGGGACAAAAAATCCTCCAGCCATTCCAACGCCGAAAGATCCAGATGGTTGGTGGGTTCGTCCAGCAGGAGCAGGTCGGGCTCGGATAACAACACCTGAGCCAGACCGACTTTGGTCTTCTCCCCGCCGCTGAGGGCGGCAAAGGGACGATCCGGAACGTCTTCCGGCAGATTGAGACCGCGTACGACCCGGCGGATTCGGGTCTCCATCTCATAACCGCCTCGCTTCTCGAATTCCTCCTGACAAACCTGGTACCGGTTCAGGATCCGTTCCATTCGCTTTTCATCGAGCCGGGAATCGGCCATCCGGTTTGCGAGCTCCCCCATTTCCCGTTCCAATTCCATCAGCTCCGCGAAGGGGGAGCGCAGCACGTCCAGGACCGTCGCCCTTGGGTCCGCCTGGGGAATTTGTTCCAGGTAGCCGATCCTTGCCCCTTTGGTCAAAAACACCTCTCCGCGGTCCGGCGCCATCACTCCCGCCAGGAGGCGGAGGAGCGTCGTTTTTCCCGATCCGTTGGGACCGACCAGCCCGATCCGTTCACCCCGTTCGATCACAAAGCTCACGTCGCTCAGCACCCATCGATCATCCAGGTTTTTTCCCACGCGATTGGCCGCAATGATCATCCATATACCCTCCTTGAAAAACAAAAAACCGCAGGCAAGGTTTCCTCACCTGCGGTGTCGTCGTTGTGAGCTTGAAAAGCCGCAATCCGTGTGAAGGGAACCTTCCTCATGCACCGGTCGTGGAATGGCTGAAAAAGGGCACACGAATCCCGTTTGCGGCCAATCCATAGTTAATATTGGAAATTTCGTTCCACCAAGCCATCCGACCGGTACACATCGTTCCCTTCACCTCCTTTGCTCAGGTAAAATGAATTTTATATGTTTTCCATCCGATTTTCAAGAGGAGTCGCCCGCCGAGGAATTTCAATAGAACGTGCGGATCAGCTCCATCTCCGCCGTACAGGAAACATCGTAGCCGGACAAGGTGGCGGGGACGATCGCGGCGTCGCCGCGGGAAAGCGGCATTTCACCGCCGGACCAGTGCAGGGTCCCTTCTCCTTTCGTCACGATCAGGATGTCCGGGTTGTTTTGGCGTCCCAAGTCGAAGGAATGGCGTCCCGAAGCCAGGTTCCAACGGTCGATGGTGAAATAGGGGCAGGAGACGAGACGGGATCCGCGCAGGCCGCCCTCTGCGGAGAGCTCCGCCCGCTCCGGGAAGGGATCCGGCTGCCGATCGTACCGGAGGACGTCGGCCGCCTTGTCGATGTGCAGTTCCCGCCCCCGTCCCCGTTCATCGACGCGGTCCCAGTCGTACACCCGGTAGGTGACATCGGAGGTCTGCTGGATTTCGAGCACCGTCGTGCCGGCCAGCAGGGCGTGCAGGGTCCGCGAGGGGACGAACACCAGCTTGCCCGGGGCGATGGGGGCGTACTCCAGATAATCCTTTACCCGCTTTTTTTCCACCGCCTGGAGATACTCCCGCCGTGACGAAAAGCGGTGGCCGTAGATGACGCGACCGTCCTCCGGGCAGTCCAGCACGTACCAGGCCTCGGTCTTTCCGAAATCCGCTTCCGCTTTGCGGGCGTATTCGTCGTCCGGATGCACCTGGACGGACAGATCCTGCGCCGCTTCGATCAATTTGATCAGGAGGGGAAACCGGGGCTGCGGGCTGGAGCCGAGATAGGCTTCCGGATAATCCCGCACGAGATCGTTCAGGGTTTTTCCCCGGAAGGGTCCTCCCTCAACGACGCTGGTCCCGTTGGGATGGCTGGAGATGAGCCAGTATTCGCCGATCGGCTCTTCCGTTTCGGTGTCGAACCAGGATTTCAGCCGGTGACCGCCCCAGATCCGCGGTACGGCAAGGGGGGTGAATTTGACCGGTTCCATCTTGTTCATCGATACCACCTTTCGATGTTTGGTCCGTCTGCGTGCGCACGTCGTCACCACGGAATGGGAGCGGTGATGCCGCAGCGGCGGATGACGCTTTCCACTTCCCGTTTGATCTCGACCAGCCGTTCGGTGCTGTCCGCTTCGGCCCTGAGCACGAGAATCGGCTGGGTATTGGAACTGCGCACCAAAGCCCACCCGGAGGGGAATTGAATCCGGGCGCCATCCACCTCGACAATCGGGTATTTCTTCGCGAAATGGGCCTTCACCTGCTCGATCACCGATGCTTTCTTCGCTTCTTCACAGGGCACCCGCGTCTCCGACGTGGCGTGGTACTGCGGCACGTCCGCAAACAGGGCGGAAAGGGGGCGCTTTTTTCGGGACAGGATTCGCAGCAGCCGCCCCGCGGCGTACAGCGCGTCGTCAAACCCGTAGTATTCGTCGTTGAAGAACAGGTGCCCTGACATCTCCCCCGCGAAGGGCGCCCGGGTCCGCCGCAACGTCGCTTTGACGTGGGAATGCCCGGTGCGGTGGAAACGGGGGTTGCCCCCGAGCCGCTTGATTTCTTCCACCAGCGCCTGGGAACATTTCACTTCGACCCATGCGTCGCATCCCGGATATTTCGGCAGGATTTCCCGCCAGTAGAGGATCATCAGCTGATCCCCCCAGCGGATGCGGCCCGTTTCGTCCACCACTCCGAGGCGGTCGCCGTCGCCGTCAAAGGCGATGCCCAGGTCCGCTCCCGTCTCCTTCACCGTCCGGATGAGATCCGTGAGGTTCTTCGGATCGACGGGATCCGGATGGTGGTTCGGAAAGGTCGGATCCGACGTGCAGTAAAGGGGAATCACTTCACAACCCCAGCGCTCCAAAGCTTCCGGCGCGAAGGAAGAGGCGGTTCCGTTGCCGCAATCCACGACCACTTTCAACGGCCGGCCGTCGAGCCGGATTTTTTCCTGCAGCATGTCGAGGTAGGGCGTACGAAGGTCCACCGATCTGGAAGGGGAGGTTTGGGCGATTTCCGGTTCGAGACCGGTTTCCGCGGCCACACCCACCATTTCATTGTACAGGTTTTTGACGGCGTTGCCATACAGGGTCGTCTTGTTTTGCGCCACCTTGAACCCGTTTTCATCGGGCGGGTTGTGGCTGGCCGTGATCATGATGCCGGAGGGGACATCCAGGTGTTCCAGGCCGAAGTAGAACATGGGCGAAGTGACTTCCCCGATGTCCATCACTTCGCACCCTTCCTGGACGAGTCCCGCGGTGACCGCCCGGGCGAGGGCGGGGGAACTCTTTCGGTTGTCGCGGCCGACCACCACCGAATGCTGCCCTTCGGCGCGCACCCGGCGGGCAAAGGCACGGCCCAGCCAATAGGCGAAGAATTCGTGGATCTCTTCCCCGACGATGCCCCGGATGTCATATTCCCGAAACACGTGCGGTGCGATTCGGTCAGCAGGTTTCATCATCGCGCTCATGGTGCTTTCCCTCCCGCGTCTTGTGGAATATGGCTTCCGTCAGCAAATAGGCCAGGGTGGACTCGGCCCCCCGATTGCGGTTGGGCCCCCCTTCCGTCAAGCCGTCGCAACAGGAACCGTCCGACGGGTCGGCCATCGGCACCCGGAGGTCATTGTCGCCGTGGAACCACGCCCGACATTTTTCCAGCACGGCCCGGTAGACCGCATCTCCGGTCGACGCAAGGCCCTGCTCGCAGGCCATGGCCAACTTCAACACTTCCACCGGCTGCTGGTCCCATTGGCTGTTCTTCTTCCGGGTGCACCATCCCCGGTTTCCGACGGGCCGAATGAATCCTTCGGGGGACGTCATTTTGTCGATCAGAAAATCGAGGCTCTCCCGAGCGATTTGTTCCGCCTCCCGGGACGGGAAGGTCCTGTGCCACTGAAACAGGGCCCAGGGGAAGACGCCGTTGCTGTAGGTCATGATCTCCTCAAACCATCGCCATCCCGGCCCGGAATGATGCCGGTACCACAAGAGCAGCGCTTTTCCCAGACGGCCGGCAGCCGCCGGCAGATTACGCAAAACCCAATCCCGGAATGAAGATTCGAGCCGGGGATTGGCTTCCGCTTCGCGCACGAGCAGACTGGCCGCCGAAAGGGCGAAGGCGATGCCCCGGGGGTGCCGGAGGCGATCGGCGGCGCGAAAACCCGTCCGGCACAAGTGCTGGGCGATGCGGGAACGGTCGCCGTCGGGATCCCACAACGCGGCGGTCGCCGTGGACCACAGCGTGCGCCCCAGGCAGTCGTCCGACGGTTCCTCCTCTTCCCACCGGCGGTTGTACGCGACGTTGTTGTGGAAATGCCCGTCCTCTTTTTGAACCCAGGCCAGGAAGGCCAGGTACGTGTCGGACAGGCGGGCGAGCTGTTCCGCCGCTTCGGCATCCCTGCCCCGCCGGGCGATTTTTCCCCATTCGACGCAGGCCCAAAGGGCCCGGGCATTGTCGTCGGTGGAGTAGCCCTCCTTCCGGCGGGGGATTTTCCCGATGCCGTGTTCGATGATTCCCGTATCGTCGGTGAGCCGTCTCAGATGGGTCAGTTTAACGGGAAGCGGATGCGATGCTCCGGCTGCCGCCCGCATCGGAACTGCGGGGATGAGACAGCTCACCGAACAGCCGCAGGTGTCGCTCGCCGACGCGGGGCCAATTCATCTCGCGTCCGATCTCCCGGATTTTCCGCTCCCACTCCCGCAATTTGCCGGTATCGGACAGGTGGGCGATGAGGGCTCGGGCCCAGGCATCCGCGTCACCGTACGGGATGAGCAGTTCGGGGTAGGGGCCGAGCAAGTCCCGCGCGTAAGCATAGGGCGTGCTCAGGACGGGTCTGCCCAATCCCACCGCGTAGGCCAGCGTGCCGCTCGTGATCTGTTCCATTCCGGGGTAGGGAGTGACGTATAAGTCGCATGCCATGATGGTGTGCACCAATTCGGATTCGGAGAGGTAGCGGTCGATCATCACCACATGGCGGTCCAGGTTCTGCTCCCGGATCATGTCCCTGAGGCGTTCGCGGTAGGCTTCCCCCTCCGCTTTTTTCACCTGGGGATGGGTTTGGCCCACGATGGCGTACAGGACGTCGGGGAGGCGGCGAACCACCTCCGGCAGGGCTTGGAGGATCATCTCCATCCCCTTGTTGGGGCTGAGCAACCCGAAGGTCATCAGCACCCGCCGGTTCGACCAACCGAGCTTTGCGCGCATTGATTCGCGCTGTTCCGGCACCGGTGACGGGGTGCCGTGGGGGATGTACACGCATTTGTCTTTCGGTACCCGGTATTGATCCGCCAACCGATCGACGGCGTGCCGGTTCATGACCAGGATGCGGTCGCTCCGCCGGGCGATTTCCTCCTGAACGCTGCGGTAGGGTTCCCGGGGGGAATGGAAGACGGTGTGAAAGGTGGTGACCAGGGGCTTGTGGAGCTCCCGCACGAAGTCGAGCACGTATTCGCCGGCGTCGCCGCCGAAGATGCCGAACTCGTGTTGGAGCGAAACGACGGTGACCGGGCTGTCGTTCAAGCGCCGGGCCGTATCGCGGTAATCTTCGCGGATGTCTCGTCGGATCAGCCGCAGCGAGGGGTCGTAATCTAAGGGTTCTTCGGGATCGACGACGGCGATCACCGTATCGACCGGCTCTGAGCCCTCCCCTCGGTGCGCTTTGCGGACGTAGGTTCGGAGATGATGGGTGTAGGTGGCGAGTCCGCACCGTTTTGGCACGTAGGTGCTGACATAGGCCGGGTGGATCATGGCTGCATCACTCCTTGGCGGATGAGATCGCCGGGAAGGCGGGTTGTGACCATGAAGTCGGGGGCGACGACGGCGTGTCGGAACACGCGGTTTCCTTCGAGACGGGTTCCCGGCAGGACGACGGCATGGGCACAGCGGCTGTCCGCTTGAACCGTCACGCCCTCACCCAGCACCGCGTAGGGTCCGAGGACCGCTCCGCGCTCCACCCTCGTTCCGCGGCCGATGACGACGGGTGGAATCAGCTTCGCGTGGCTGGAGATGTGGGTGTCCTCGCCGATCCAGACTCCCTCCGCCTTCATCGGATAGGGAAGCTGAAGCCCGATTTTGCCGTCGAGGGCATCCCGGTGCAGGGCGAGATAGCGGTCGTGGGTTCCCATGTCCAGCCAGTAGCCGCGGACCGCACAGCCGTAGACCGGCAGTCCCTTGCGGATCAGGAGCGGGAAGGTTTCCCGTTCGATGGAAACCGCTCGTCCGGCGGGAATCCAAGAGAGGGTCTCTTTTTCCATCACATAGATCCCTGCGTTGATCCGGTTGGAAGGAGCCTCGTGCCGAGGGGGTTTTTCCACGAACCGAAGGATCCGCCCGGAAGGGGTTTGTTGAACCACTCCGTATTGGGAAGGGTCTTCGACTTCCGTCAAGCCAATCGTGACCATCGCGCCGGAGGAACGATGAAATTCCAAGAGAGGCATCAGGTCCACATGGTGAATGATGTCCGCGTTGACCACGATGAACCGATCGGCCGAAAGCAGCGGTTCCGCGTGCTTGATCGCCCCCGCCGTGCCGAGCAGTTCGGGCTCCTGGCTGTAAGCGATGGTTACTCCGAGACGGCGGCCGTCACCGAAGTGATTCCGGATGATGTCCGCGTTGTGCTTGACGGCGATGACAAAGTCGGAGAGGCCTTGCGATCGGAGGTGCTTGAGGAGGTGTTCGAGCCATGGCCGGTTGACCACCGGTGCCATGGGTTTGGGGAGGTGTTCCGTCAGAGGTCTCAGTCTCGTGCCCAATCCCCCTGCCAACAGCAACGCTTGCATCATGCATCCCCCCATTGGATAGAAATCGGATTTCTATGCCAACAAAGAGACGAATGAGAGTTGCAAAGAGATGAGTGGACAGAGAGAAAAGGTGCGAAGACGGAACGATGCGGAGGAAAAGCGGAGTTGTTAGCACTCGCGTTCAGTGGCTGATAACAAACACATTTATATCATACTTGAAAGACTTGGAAATGACAAGCCCGGCCGGATGACGGGTGATTGGACGGAAATCCGTTGGCGGAAGAAGCGGCAGGGAGGGGGCATTTTTTGCGAAAAAAAAGGAGACAGATAAAAGAATAGGGAAGTATGTTACCTGATGCCCGTTTCCGGCGAGGGGATGGGGCCGTGGAAAATTCCGTTTGCGAGGGGGTAAGTGATGGCTGAGCAACAACTCGATTGGCAGCACCTGTGGAACCAGACTCCCTGCCCCATGGCGGTGGTGGACGATGCGGGCAGGATCCGGTACGGAAACGGGGAATTGCTCCGGCTGTGCGAGGAGCAGATCGCGGAGCATTCGTCCTGGGTGTCGTTCATTCAAGCGACTTCTTCCGAGGAGCATCCGGGGGTTCAACGGATCGGCGGCAAGGAGTACCGCGTTCGCTACAGCACCTTGGAAGAGCCGGAGGGTTGGATTCTCTATTCGCTGGAACAGGTGGCCATCAAACCGAGCGCTCCCCCTCCGTCCTCCAGCGGGTTGGATCTGGACACCCTGCTCGAAAACTCCTATGACTGCATCTACATCACGGATCACAACGGAATCACCCTCCATACCAATTCGGCCATTGAAAGGCTGACGGGCATTCCCAAGGAGTATTACATCGGCAAGGATGTCCGCTATCTGGAAAAGCGGGGGATTCTGAAGAAGTCCGTCACGCTGGAAGTGCTGAAGACCGGGAGGACGGTCAGCACCGTGCAGGAGAACAAACACGGAAAGGTGCTCATCATCACTGGCAGCCCCATCTGCGACGAAGAGGGCCGGATTGTGCGCGTGATCACCAATATCCGGGACGTGACGGAACTGAACCGTCTTCGGGACGAGTTGGACGAGACGCGGAAGCGCTCGGAGAGGTACCGCAAAGAACTGTCCGAATTGAGAAAGTTGTATCTGAAAGAGGAACCCTCCGTCGTCATGAACGACGTGGTGATGCAACAGGCGTACCACCTGGCGATGCGGGTGGCCGGAACGGACGCCACGGTGCTTTTGCTGGGGGAATCCGGGGTGGGAAAGGAAGTGTTCGCCCGGCTGATTCACAAAAACAGCAGCCGTTACGAAAGCGGGTCCTTCATCACCGTCAACTGCGGAGCGATCCCGGAAGAACTGATCGAATCGGAATTATTCGGTTACGAGGGGGGCGCCTTCACCGGTGCCCGGAGGGAGGGAAAACCGGGCATGTTTGAGATCGCCGAAAACGGCACCCTCCTCCTGGATGAGATCGGGGAGCTGCCCCTGTCGATGCAGGTCAAGCTCCTGCAGGTGCTTCAGGAGAAGAAGATTCGGAGGGTGGGAGGGGTCCGGTCGATTCCGGTCAACGTGAGGATCATCGCGGCGACGAACCGGGATTTGAAGGAGATGGTGCAAAGGGGCCAGTTCCGGGAGGACCTCTATTACCGCATCAGCGTGGTGCCCATCGAAATTCCTCCCCTCCGACGGAGAAGGAAGGATATCAAGCCCCTGCTCGTCCACTATCTGGACAAGTTCAACCGCAAATATCGCCGATCCTGCTACTTCGTCCCGGAGGTTTTCGAGAAACTGGAGCGGTATGACTGGCCGGGAAACGTCCGGGAGCTGGCCAATATGGTGGAACGGCTGGTGATCACCTGTCCGGAGGATGCGATCCGGCCGGAGCACATCCCGGAGATCCGGGAAGGTCGAAGCGGTCCGTCCCCCGCGGACGGAGGCAGAAAGGTTCCGGAGATCAACGGGGAAACCTACGATCTGTCCGGATTGAACCGCTCCTTCGATTCCCTGAACGACATTTTGTCCCACCTGGAGCGGTCCATTTTGGCCGAGGCCTACAGGCGGCACCACAGCTCCTATCAGGTGGCGAAGCATCTGGGGATCAGCCAGTCCACGGCGATGCGGAAGGCTTACAAATACGGAATCCGGGAAAAGGGGCTCTCGTAAGTCGGTTTCGGTTTATAAGCCGAAACCGACTTGCTTTTTTTAAGCCGTGCGCGGGAAACGGGAGGGATGAAGAGCATTTTCCCCGTGGCATGAGATTTGCTTAAAAGTGAGGGCAGGAGGTGGAGATTGTGCAGGATTGTTGGATTGTCGGGGCCGTGCGCACGCCGGTGGGCCGTTACGGCGGCGCGTTGTCCTCCGTCCGGCCGGACGATCTGGCCGCGGTGGCGATCCGGGGATTGCTCGAGCGGACGGGGGTTCCCGGCGAAGACGTGGAGGATGTCATTTTTGGAGCGGCCAATCAGGCGGGAGAAGATAACCGCAATGTGGCGCGGATGGCTTTGTTGCTGGCGGATTTGCCCGTCACCGTCGGCGGTGTGACGGTGAATCGCCTGTGCGGTTCGGGATTGGAGGCGGTCAATCAGGCCAACCGGGCGATCCGGTTGGGGGAAGGGGATGTGATGATCGCCGGGGGCGTGGAGAGCATGTCCCGGGCGCCCCTGGTGATGGCGAAACCCGAACGGGCTTTTCCGCGGGGAAATGCGACCGTCTATGACACCACCATCGGCTGGCGGTTCGTCAATGCCGAGCTGGCGAAGCGGTATCCCCCCGAATCGATGGGGGAGACGGCGGAAAATGTGGCGGAGCGTTACGGCGTCTCCCGGGAGGATCAGGACCGGTTCGCCCTCCGAAGCCAGCAGCGGGCGGCGGCGGCGATCCGGGAGGGGAAATTCAAGGAAGAGATCGTGCCGGTTCCGGTCACCGACCGAAGCGGAACCCGGTGGGTGGAGGAGGACGAACACCCCCGGCCGGATACCACGCTGGAGAAGCTGAAGTCTCTGCGACCGGCCTTTCGTGAGGGGGGAACGGTGACCGCGGGCAACGCTTCCGGGATCAACGACGGGGCGGCGGCCCTTTTGCTGGCGACTCCGGAAAAGGCGAGGGCATACGGCCTCAAGCCCCTGGGACGGATCGTCTCCACCGCGGTGGCCGGGGTGGACCCCTCGGTGATGGGGATCGGACCGGTTCCGGCGGTCCGAAAGGCCCTGAAGCGGGCGGGGCTGACGATCGACCAGGTGGACCTGGTGGAATTGAACGAGGCCTTTGCGGCCCAGTCCCTGGCCTGTATGCGCGAATTGGGCATTCCCGAGGAGAAGTGCAACGTCAACGGCGGTTCCATCGCGATCGGCCATCCCTTGGGGAGTACCGGGGCCCGTCTCTTGACGTCCCTTCTCTACGAGATGAAGCGCCGTCAAGCCCGCTTTGGGCTGGTGACGATGTGCATCGGGGTGGGACAGGGAATCGCCACCGTGGTCGAGCGGATCGAAGGATGACGCGTATGGAGGGAGGAGGCTGAAACATGCGGGATGTGCGACGGATCGGTGTGGTCGGCGCGGGAGTCATGGGGAGGGGAATCGCTTACCAGGCGGCGGTTTCCGGTTTTCAGACGGTGTTGTACGATGCGTATCCGGAAGTGGCCGATCAGGCGGTGAAACAGATCGCCTCTCTCGTTAAGCGGCAGGTGGAAAAGGGGTACCTCGAACCGGAACGGGGGGAGGAGGCGCTGCCCCGGATTGAAACGGCGGATGCGTTGGAAGCCTTTGGGGATTGCGATTTTGTCATCGAAGCGGTGGTGGAGGATCTGGACATCAAACAGGACGTCTTCCGAAAGCTGGATGCCGTCTGCGATGACGACGTGGTGCTTGCGACCAACACGTCGGCCAAGAGCATCACCGAGATCGCTTCCGCCGCCTCCGATCCCGCCCGGGTCTGCGGCATGCACTTTTTCAATCCCGTTCACCGGATGAAGCTGGTGGAGGTGGTCCGCGCACTGCAAACCGCCGACTGGGCGGTGGAACAGACGGAAAGAGTGGGTCGCCTACTGGGGAAGGAAGTGGTCCGCATCCAGGAACGGCCGGGATTTGCCACCAGCCGCATCAGCGCCCTGGTGGGGAATGAGGCCTTTTACATGCTGATGGAGGGCGTCGGCACCCCCGAAGAGATCGACCGGGCCATCAAGCTCGGCTTGAACTTTCCCATGGGCCCCTTCGAGTTGGGGGATCTGGTGGGATGGGACACCCGGCTCAAGGTGCTCCAGTATTTGCACGAGACGCTGGGCGAGAAGTTTCGTCCCTGCCCGCTGCTCGTTCAATATGTGAAGGCCGGCCGTCTGGGGCGGAAAACCGGATGGGGCGTGTACCGCTACGATGAACAGGGGCGGCGGATTCCCTCGGATCAGGATCATCCTGTCAAATGAAGGTGAGGTCTTTGAAACTGGACATCAAACCCGAAATTCGACAGTTGCAGATGGTCGTCCGGGATTTTGTGAAGGATGTGGTGGAGCCGGTGGCCCAGGTGATCGAAGAGGAGGACCGGATTCCGGAGCATGTGGTGGAGCAGGCGAAGGAGCTGGGACTCTTCGGCCTGTCCATCCCCGCGGAATACGGCGGATTGGGCCTGAACATGACCGAAAAGTGCCTCCTTTTGGAGGAGCTCGGCAAAACCCACAACGGGTTCACCAGCTTGATCGGGGCCCACACGGGCATCGGGACCGTCGGCATCGTGGAGCTGGGAACGGAGGAACAGCGGGAGCGCTTTCTGCCGAAGATGGCGACGGGGCAATGGATCGGAGCCTTCGCCCTGTCCGAGCCCGAGGCGGGATCCAATGCGGCCAATCTGCGCACGCGGGCCGAACGCAAGGGAGACCGTTACGTCCTGAACGGCATGAAGCATTTCATCACCAACGGGCCGGAGGCCCATGTGATCACCGTCATGGCCAGCACCGATCCCTCCAAGGGGGCCAAGGGGATCACCTCCTTCTTGGTGGAGAGCGATTTTCCGGGCTTCAGCCGGGGACCCGCCGATGTGAAGATGGGGCTCCGGGGCTCCCACACCTGCCAACTCTTTTTCGAAGACTGCGAGGTACCCGAGGCCAACCGGCTGGGGGAAGAAGGGGAAGGATATGTCAACGCGCTGAAAATCCTGGCCAACGGCAGGGCTTCCCTCGCCGCCCGCTGTCTGGGATCCTGCGAGAAACTGCTGGAGCTTTCCCTGGATTACGCCATGCAGCGGAAGCAATTCGGGAAGCCGATCTATGAGAATCAGGCGATTCAGCACATGTTTGCGGACATGTATGTGGAGATTGAAACCCTTCGAAGCATGCTGTATCGCGTCACCTCCCTGGTGGATGAGGGGAAGAAGGTCATCAAGGAGGCGGCGGCGGTCAAATTGTACGCTTCGGAGGTGTATAACCGGATCGCCGATCGGGCGGTGCAGATCTTCGGCGGCATGGGCTACATGCGGAAGCTTCCGGTGGAACGGTTTTACCGGGATGCCCGCATCACCCGGATTTATGAGGGGACGTCGGAAATCCAGCGCAACATCATCGCGGCGCAGCTGAAAAAGGAGTACGTCCGGTAGGAGGTGAGAAAGCAAGTTGCCGGCCATCCGACAATCAGCCGAGGAGGTGGTTCGCCTCGTCCGATCGGGATCAACCCTAAAGAACGGCAGGTGATCAGCGATGCCGGAGACGCCGGAACGGAAAACGATCCTTGCGGAAGTGGCGGACGGGTTGGGAATCATCACCGTCAATCGGCCGGAAGTGCGGAACGCCCTGAATTCCGCGGTGATCTGGGAGATGAGGGAAGTTCTTGGTTCCTGGAGGGAGGACGACCGGGTGAAGCTGGTGGTGTTTACCGGAGCGGGGGAGAAGGCCTTTGTCTCCGGGGCGGACATCGCCGAGTTGAACCGCCGCACCCTGCGGGACGGGTTGGCCGCTGTGCTGCAGGGGCTTTGCGACGAAATCGAGAGGTATGAAAAGCCGACCATCGCCGCCGTCAACGGCTACGCCTTGGGAGGAGGATGCGAGCTGGCCATGGCCTGCGATCTGCGGATCGCCCAGGAAAATGCCAGGTTCGGCTTCCCCGAACTCCATTTGTCCATCCTTCCCGGGGCGGGGGGAACCCAGCGGCTGGCCCGTCTGGTGGGGAAGGGGAGGGCGATCGACATGATCCTGACGGGAACCCTGATCGACGCCCGGGAGGCGGAGCGGATCGGCCTGGTGTCCCGGGTGGTTCCCCGGGGCCGTTTGATGGAAGAGGTGCGCAGCGTGGCCGAAGCGATCCTGTCGAAGGGGCCGCTGGCGGTCCGGTTGGCGAAGCTGGTGGTGCACGCCGGCTTTGAAACGGATCAGCGGACGGGGATGATCCTGGAAAAGCTGGCCCAATCGCTCCTGTACACCACCGAAGACATGCGTGAGGGGACCGCCGCCTTTCTGGAAAAGCGGAAGCCTTCCTTTAAAGGGCGATAAGTTGCCGAAGGGAAGCGGGGAAGGAGATAGGACCTGAAGGGAACGGCCAGGGGGCGCCCCCGGAGCCGGATGCGCGGGTTGCCAACTTTTACGGAAAGAGGGGTGGTTGCCGTGGACTTCGCTTACTCGGACAAGGTCAAAAGCCTTCGAGCCAGGTTGCTGTCGTTTATGGATGAAGTCGTTTACCCCAACGAAAAGGTGTATTTCGAACAGCTGAGGGAGAACCGGTGGTCGGTTCCCCCGGTGATGGAGGAGATGAAGGCCAAGGCGAAGGAAGCGGGGCTTTGGAACCTGTTTTTGCCGGACAGCGAGCGGGGAGGCGGCCTGACCAATTTGGAGTACGCTCCCTTGTGCGAGATCATGGGCCGATCAGTCATCGCCCCGGAGGTGTTCAACTGTTCCGCTCCGGACACGGGCAACATGGAGGTCCTGGAACGGTACGGCACCGACGAGCAGAAGGAGCGATGGCTGAAACCGCTCCTCGAGGGGGAGATCCGCTCTTGCTTCTGCATGACGGAGCCGGATGTGGCCTCCTCCGATGCGACCAACATGGAGACGACCATCCTCCGCGACGGCGACGAATACGTGATCAACGGACGAAAATGGTGGTCTTCCGGCGCCGGGGATCCGCGGTGCAAGGTGGCTATCGTCATGGGCAGGAGCAATCCGGATGCGCCCCGGCACGAACGGCATTCGATGATCATCGTTCCTCTCGACACGCCGGGGGTCCGCATCAAACGGATGCTTCCGGTGTTCGGATATGACGATGCCCCCCACGGTCACGCGGAGATCCTCTTTGACAACGTTCGCGTCCCCGCCTCCAATATCATCTGGGGAGAGGGAAAAGGGTTTGCCATTGCCCAAGGCCGCCTGGGGCCGGGACGGATCCACCATTGCATGCGCCTGATCGGGATGGCGGAGCGGGCGCTGGAGTTGATGGTGGATCGCGTCAAGAACCGGGTGGCTTTCGGCAGGCCCCTGGCCGAGCAGGGAGTGATCCGGGAGTGGATCGCCGATTCCCGGATCGAGATTGAACAGGCCCGCCTCTTGACCCTGAAGGCGGCGTACATGATGGACACGGTGGGCAACAAGGAGGCCAGGAAGGAGATTGCCATGATCAAGGTCGTCGCTCCCAACATGGCTCTCCGCGTGATCGACCGGGCGATACAAGCCCACGGCGGAGCGGGGGTGAGCGATGATTTCCCCCTCGCCTTCCTGTGGGCCCACGCGCGCACCCTGCGGATCGCCGACGGGCCGGACGAAGTGCATCGCCGGTCCATCGCCAAGCAGGAACTTCGGGAGCACCCGAAGGAGAAGGGAAGTTTGTGATCGGCCCTTCAAGGCGGGGCCGGGAAGAACCATCCCGGCCGACGGACCCGAGGGGTTACATCTTCACGGGAGGGAAGCGGTATGCGGGCATGGCAGGTGAGCAAGCTGGGGGATCCGGGGGAAGCCCTCAGGCTGGTGGAGCTGCCCAAGCCGTCTCCGGCGGCGGGGGAGGTGTTGATTCGGGTCAGGGCCGCGGCTGTGAATTTCCTCGATATTTTGCTCTGCCAGGGGAAGTATCAGGAAAAGCCGCCCCTTCCCTTCACGCCGGGGGCCGAGATTTCGGGCACGGTGGAAGCGGTTGGAGACGGGGTCGCCTTAAGGGTGGGGGAGCGGGTGCTGGCCACGCCCCCCTTGCCGAGGGGCGGCTTTGCCGAATGGGTCGTTGTGCCGGAAAGCCACGTCTATCCGATTCCCGATTCCCTCGGCTGGAATGAAGCGGCGGCGATGTTCATCACCTACCAAACGGCGTACTACGCCCTTCACCGATGCGCAAAAATCCGTCCGGGGGAAGTGCTGCTGGTCCATGCCGGGGCCGGAGGAGTGGGTTCCGCCGCGATTCAGCTGGGCTTGGCGGCGGGAGCGAGGGTGATCGCCACGGCCGGGGGGCCGGAGAAGGTTCAGTTGTGCAAACAGATGGGAGCGGAGGCGGCCATCGACTACCGCGCCGAAGATTTCGTGCAGGCGGTGAAGGAGTTGACGGACGGCCGCGGGGCGGATGTGATCTTCGACCCGGTCGGCGGTGACGTCTTCGACCGGTCCCGCAAATGCATCGCTTTCGAGGGCCGCATCCTCGTTATCGGCTTTGCGGGGGGACGGATCGCCGATGCACCCACCAACCACGCCCTGGTCAAGAATTATTCCATCGTCGGGGTCCATTGGGGGCTGTTCCGCAGGCGCATGCCGGATCGGGTGGCGGAAGCGCATCAAAGGCTGATGACGATGTATGAACAGGGGGCGATTCGTCCGCTGCTGCACGGGAATTTCCCCCTGGAAGAGCTGCCGGAGGCGCTTTATCTGCTGGCGGACCGGAAAACCCGCGGGAAATTGGTGGTGAATCCCTGACGGGGCATTTTGCAACATGAATTCACTTATAATTTGGATGATTCCCATTTGACTCAAAAAACCGTGTCCGTTGAGGCTTATATCCGGGATATCCGCTTGGCACCGATGTTGCAAGGATATTGGGCGGGCAAATCTTCGAACCGGGGGTGGAAAAATGAGGGAGGCTGTGATCGTTTCCGCGGTGCGGACCGCGATCGCCCGACGGGGCGGCGCCCTGAAGGATTGGGAACCCCACATCTACGGGGCGGAGGTGGTGAAGGAGGCGATCCGGCGCGCCCGCGTCGATCCCGAGGAGATCGACGATGTGATTTTCGGCAACGCCCTGGCGGGGGGAGGAAATGTCGCGCGGCTGACGGCGTTGCAGGCGGGTCTCTCCCTGGAGGTCCCGGGGGTCACCATCGACCGCCAGTGCGGATCGGGAATGAACGCCGTGGCACTGGCCGCCCTGGCGGTTCAAGGGGGTGCCGGCGAGATCTTCGTCGCCGGGGGGACGGAGAGCATGACCCGCGCCCCCTACCTGCTGGAGCCTCCGTCGAAGCCCTTTGACCGCAATCCCCCGAGATTTGTGCGCAGGCTTTTGTCTCCGGAGCATATCGGCAATCCCCCGATGGGGATCACGGCGGAAAACTTGGCGGAGAAATACCGGATTACCCGGGAGGAGCAGGATCGGTATGCGCTCGTCAGCCAGCGCCGAATGGCGCGGGCGATGGAAAAGGGGCTTTTCCGGGAGCAGATCGTTCCCCTGACGATCCCCGGGAAACAGGGGGAACTCCTCCTCTTTGACACCGACGAGCATCCCCGTCCGGAAACATCCCTGGAAGTTTTGAGCAGGCTTCCGCCGGCCTTCAAGGAAGGGGGAACGGTGACCGCCGGCAATTCTTCGGGGGTGAATGACGGGGCCGCGGCCCTGGTGGTCATGTCCCGCCGAATGGCGGAGAGTCGGGGGCTGACACCCCTCGCGACGGTGCGGGGGTTTGCGGTGGCCGGGGTGGATCCGAACCTCATGGGGATCGGCCCGGTTCCCGCGACGAAAAAGTTGTTGAAAAGAGAAGGGCTTGCCCTGGAGGATATCGATCTGATCGAACTGAACGAAGCCTTCGCCGCCCAGGTGTTGGCCTGCGCCCGCGAGCTGCCCCTGGATATGGAGAAGGTGAACGTGAACGGCGGAGCCATCGCCCACGGCCATCCGATCGCCGCCACGGGGGCGATTCTGGTGACGAAGCTGGTGTACGAAATGAATCGCCGAAACGCAAGACGCGGTCTGGTCACCGCCTGCATCGGCGGAGGGCAGGGAATCGCCGTATTGCTGGAGCGCTGACCCGAGGATGGATTTGAGCGGAGGGATGGATAATGCATCTGCGTCTCACGGAAGAACAGCGGATGGTTCAGCAGACGGTCCGCAAGTTTGTGCAGAAGGAATTGATGCCTCTGGAGCCGGAAGTGCTCCGGAACGAACGGGAAGGGAAGCCGGGGATCACCCGGCAAAAGCTGAGGGAACTGCAGAAGAAGGCGGCCGATATGGGCTTCTGGGGCATCAACACGCCCAAGGAGTACGGCGGTGCCGCCTTGGGGCACCTGATGCAGGCCATCATCACGATGGAAGTTTCCAAGACCTTCGTCCCTTTCACCTTCGGGGGACATGCGGACAACATCCTTTACTATTGCAACGAGGAGCAGAAGAAGCGCTATCTGATCCCCACCCTGAAGGGGGAGAAAATCTCCTGTTTCGCCTTCACGGAGCCCGGCGCCGGTTCCGACACCCGCCGGATTCAGATGTCGGCGAGAAAAGAGGGAAGCCACTGGGTATTGAACGGGGAGAAGATTTTCATCACCCACGGGAATGAAGCCGATTTTGCCATGGTTTTCGCCGTGACGGACAAGGAAAAACAGGGTCACGGCGGGGTGACCTGCTTTCTGGTGGACCGGGAGATGGGATGGCGGTCGGAGTATATTCATACCATGGGCTCCTGGGGGCCGGCATCCCTCATCTTTGAAAATGTCCGAGTCCCGGAAGAGAACATCCTGGGCGAGCTGCACGGAGGGTATAAGCTGGGACTGGAATGGATCGGATACCAACGGTGGATGATCGGTGCCCGGGCGGTGGGCAGCGCGGAGCGGCTGCTTCAGATGGCGATCGACTACGCCAAGCAGCGGATCACCTTCGGCAAGCCCCTGGCGGAGAGGCAGGCGATCCAATGGCAGATCGCCGATTCGGCGGTGGAGATTGAAGCCGCCAAGTGGCTGGTGCTCAACGCGGCCTGGACGTTGGACCAGGGCGAGGACAACCGTCACCTGGCTTCCATGGCCAAACTGTTCGGGGCCAACATGGGGAACCGCGTCGTCGACCGCGTCCTGCAGATTCACGGCGGCATGGGCTACACGAAGGAGCTGCCCATCGAGCGCTGGTACCGGGATGCGCGGGTGTGGCGGATCTACGACGGGACCGATGAAATCCAACGCATCATCATCGCCCGGAACCTGCTCAAGGGTTACGTCAAACTGGGGGATTTTCTCTAGGTCCCGTGGAAAGGGCGGGGCGATGGCAAATCACCATTCATGGGACAAGGAGGTTAAAAGGCGTGTCCCGGGAACAGGAAATCCTCGCCATGAGCGCTGTCGAGCTGGCCCGCCGGATCCGGAACAAAGAGCTTTCCCCCCTGGAGGTCGCCCGCGCCTTTTTGGATCACATCCGCCGGCGAAACCCGGAAATCAACGCCTTTTGCACCGTCGCGGAGGAGCGGGCCCTGGAGGATGCCAAAAGGGCGGAAAAACGGCTGATGTCGGAGGAGGAGCTTCCTCCCCTGCTGGGGGTGCCGATCGCGATCAAGGATCTGAGCCGACCCGGGGCATTCGGACGACGTTCGGGTCGAAGCTTTTCGCCGACCACGTTCCCGGCCGGGACGCCGTCTTCGTCGCCCGGGCGAGGCAGGCCGGTGCCGTGATTCTGGGCAAGACGAACACGCCGGAGTTCGGGTACACGGCCGTCACCGACAATCCGCTTTTCGGGAGGACCAACAATCCCCATGATCCCGGCCGGACGGCGGGAGGTTCAAGCGGCGGATCGGCGGCGGTCGTCGCCGCGGGCTTGGCTCCGATCGCCGAGGGGAGCGACGGAGGGGGGTCGATTCGCATTCCGGCCGGCTTTTGCGGCGTTTACGGGATGAAGCCGACCTTTGGCCGCATTCCCTACGATACGGGTCCCACCCGTTTCTCCGTGGTCGATCCCTTCTTGCACCATGGCAGCCTGACCCGTTATGTGGAGGATGCCGCCCTTTTTCTCGACGTGTTCCAGGGATTGCATCCGGCTGATCCCTTTTCGCTGCCGGTGACGGAGCGCTTTTTCCCGCTGGAGGAACCGGACCTGAAAGGATGGAGGATTGCGTACAGCCCCGACCTGGATTACTTCCGGGTGGAGCGTGAGGTTCGGACGGTCGTCGAAGGGGCCCTCCGCCGGTTGGAAGAATGGGGCTGCCGGGTGGAGGAGGTGTCCCTCGGCCTGGAAGACGGCGCGGAAATCGTGACAAACACCTTCGTCAACCTGTGGGCCGTCTGGTTTGCCGCCCACTACGGACATTTTCTGGAGAAGGAGCGGGACAGGATATCCCGGGGGATGGCGGCCACCATCGAACACGGCCGGCGTTTTTCGGCGGTGGAAATGGAGCGGTGGCGGCAAAACCGTTCGGCGGCCTACGAGAAGGTGGAGAAGGTTTGGCAGTCCTTTGATCTCCTGGTGACGCCGACGTTGGCGGTGCCGGCCTTCCCGCACGGCCGAAATCCCCGGGAGATCGACGGGAAGCCGATCCATCCGCACAATGGATGGATGCTGACCTCCTTGTTCAACCTTACGGGCCACCCGGCCGCCTCCTTCCCTTGCGGGCGCTCTTCCGAAGGCTTGCCGATCGGCATGCAGATCGTCGCCCCCCGCTTTGCGGAGAAGCGCATTCTGACGGTTTCGCGGGCCTTGGAACAATCGATCCGGCTTTGAAGGGGTTTCGCCGGGCATTGAAAAACACACCGGCCATCTGCTGAATCCTTCGATAAATACGAAAAACCGGAGGGAAGCCGATGGGACTGAACAGCTATGACATCAAAGGAAAAGTGGTCGTGGTGACGGGAAGTTCCCAAGGGATCGGAAAGGGAGTGGCGATCGGGATGGCCGGGGAGGGAGCGAAGGTGGCCATCAACGGCAGGAAGACGGAGAAGCTTCGGGCGGTCGCCCGGGAGATCGAGGAAGCGGGCGGGGAGGTGTTGCCGTGTCCGGCAGATTTGCGAGATTTTGAGCAGGTGAAGGCCATGATGCAAAGAGTGAAGGAGCACTTCGGCCGCATCGACGTCCTGATCAACAACGCCGGGGGGAGCTTTTCCCACAACCTGGAGGATTTGTCGCCCAACGGGTTTGACGCGGTGGTGAGGAACAATCTGCATCAGGTGTTTTATTGCTGCTCCGCCGTTCGCCCGATCATGGCGGAACAGGGAGGCGGAAGGATCATCAACATCAGCTCCGTCGCCGGGCTCAGGGGCACCCCGGGATTGGGCGCCTACGGAGCGGCCAAGGCGGGGGTGATCAATCTGACCGAAACCCTGGCGCTGGAGTGGGCGTCCTACAACATCGCCGTCAACTGCATCGCTCCCGGGATCATCCTGACAGAGGGCATGGAGGAGGTGCTGGCGTCCTCGGAGGAGGCAAAACGGGAACTGGAGAGGAGGATTCCGCTCCGCCGGCTCGGAGTGCCGGAGGACATTCTGAACGCCTGTCTCTACCTCGCCACGGAGGCTTCCTCTTATGTGACGGGGGAGACGATCAAGGTGGCGGGCGGGGGGACCGGACGGTTTTAGAAAACATCCGGAAAGCGGAGGGATGAATATGTTGAGCCGCCATTTCGATCATTGGCCCAAAAGGGTGCCCAGGTCGCTGGTCGTTCCCGAGACCAATCCCTATCACAACCTGGAGGTGTCTGCCGCCCGGTATCCGAACAAGGCGGCCGTCCACTATTACGGCGGGGAGATCACGTACCGGCGTTTTTTGGAAGAGGCGAACGCCCTGGCCGGGTTCCTGCAGCGGGATCTGGGGGTTGCCGCGGGAGACCGGGTGCTTCTCTTCATGCAAAACTCCCCTCAGTTTATGATCGCCTTTTACGCGATCCTACGGGCCAACGCGATTGTCGTACCCCTCAATCCGATGCTTTTGACCCGGGAATTGGCCTTCTTCGTCGCCGACAGCGAACCGAAAGCGGCCATCGTCGGCCAGGAGTTGTACGATCGAATCGCCCCGCTGATGGAAAAAACCTCCCTCAAACACGCCGTTGTCGCCGCCTACGGAGATTACGCCGACAGGGGGACGGACCTGTCCCTGCCGGACAGCGTGGCGGCGGATCGGAAGGAGATCGACCATCCCTGCGTCACGCTGTGGGATACGGCCCTGAAGCTGCAGCGACGGCCCGAACCCGTCCGCTTCAGTCCCGACGATATCGTTGTCCTGCCCTACACTTCCGGCACCACCGGTCAGCCGAAAGGGTGCATCCACACGGCCCGCACGGTGCAGGCCAATACGGTCGGGGCCGCGGTGTGGGGGAATGTGTCGGCGGGCAACGTCCCCCTGTCCACGCTTCCCTTTTTCCACGTGACGGGAATGATCCACGGCATGCACGTGCCGATCTACGCCGGCGGCAGCGTGGTGCTCATGACCCGCTGGGACCGGGAGACGGCGGCCAAGCTGATCGAAAGGCACCGGTGCACCCATTGGACCAATATCAGCACGATGGTGGTCGATTTCCTTTCCATGCCGGATGTGACCAAGTACGATTTGAGCTCCTTGTCTTACATCGGCGGAGGCGGTGCGCCGTTGCCCGAGGCCGTCGGTGAAAAACTGCATGAATTGACGGGGATGCGCTATGTGGAGGGATACGGTCTGACGGAAACCATCGCCCAAACCCATATCAATCCCCCGGATCGGCCGAAACTGCAGTGCTTGGGCATCCCCTCCTTCGATGTGGATGCGCGGATCATTGATCTGGACACCCGGAAAGAGCTGGGACCGGGAGAGAAGGGGGAAATCGTTGTCCGCGGCCCCCAGGTGTTCAAGGGGTATTGGAGGCGTCCCGAGGAGACGGAAAAGGCTTTCGTCACCCTGGACGGGAAGCCCTTCTTCCGGACCGGCGACATCGGCTATTACGATGAAGAGGGGTATTTCTTCATCATCGACCGGGCGAAGCGCATGATCAACGTTTCCGGGTACAAGGTGTGGCCCACGGAAGTGGAATCGATTCTGTACAAGCACCCGAAGGTGCAAACGGCCTGCGTCGTCGGCGTCCCCGATCCGCGGAGGGGGGAGTCGGTGAAGGCCTTCATCATCCCGCGGGAGCCCTACCGCGGCAAGGTGACGGAAGAGGAGATCATTGAGTGGTCGAGGGGGCAGATGGCCGCATACAAATGCCCGCGCCGGGTGGAATTTGTCGATCAATTGCCGATGACGGCGAGCGGAAAGATCCTGTGGCGGGCTCTGCAGGAGCAGGAACGGGAGAAGGCCAAAAGGGAATCCGGGGATGGCTCCTAAAACCCCCCACATGCGTGGAAGAAATGGAGAGAATATTGTAAAATGTGCTGTACCCGCTTCCCTTTCGAATCCTTTCGGCCGGGCCGCGGTGCGGGGGAACCGGAATCATCCAAGGGTGGAGTGTGAGTCCTTTGTTCAGAACCGTCATTCAGCCCCGCGTTTCCGAAACGGACGGAGCAGGTCACATCAACAACACGACGGTGCCGGTCTGGTTTGAGGCCGGCCGGCAGGAGATCTTCAAAATGTTCATGCCGGACCTGTCCTTTGAACGATGGAAGTTGGTGGTGGTCAACATCAACATCGATTACCTCCGTCAAATCTATTACGGAAGCGACGTGGAGGTGCGGACCTGGGTCCGGAAAATCGGAAACAGCAGCTTTGTCCTCTACGAGGAACTGCACCAAAACGGCCAATTGTGCGCCAAGGGAACGGCCACTTACGTCAACTACAATTTTGAGACCCAAAGGTCGGAGCCGATTCCCCCGCCGCTTCGGAAGCGGCTGGAGGAGCACCTGTTGGAGGAGAAAGAGGCGCAGTAGAATTTGTCATCGGAAATGCGTGCGGGGGTGGAATCGGCTGGTGTCGCGGTGAAGCCCCTGCGTCCTTACCGAAGGAATGCGGAATACGACTTCCCGCATGGAACCGGGATTTCTTTCCCCGGTTTTTTATTTTTGTTCGGGCAAGCCTGCTTGTCGAATAAAATGAGGACATTTCGCAATAGATGGTATTGGAGCGCTGTTGGAAGAGATAGAAGGGGGTTTTTTGGAAGGATATCCGGAGGGGTGCAAGAGCAACTGGTCCTGCCCGAAAGTTAGAACCGCTGAAGGGAATCACGGACAAGGGGGGATTCATCCGGCCAGCCCATGTGGCGGCGGTGGAGAAGGGAAAAGTGGTGGTGATTGAAGGGGAACCGTAAGGGAAATACGGCGCATCCGGCGCTTCCGCGGTCGGCAGTGCCGTTTGTCCATCGACCTAGGGAGTTGACAAGTAATCGGTGCATTTGCGGAAATCTCTCGCCCATTCTTCCAATCCGGATTTGACTGTGGGATCGTCGAAGCGGTTGGCTGCTCTCTGGAGATATCGGATGCCTTGGTTTAAAAGCCGCAGAGCTTCCCGGTCCGATCGGGCGTCCCGCCGGGACAACCAGCGGATGACGATCAGATGGGGCAAGTGTGCCGGATGGGCGGAGAGGAGGAGAGCCTCCCAATGGCGGCAGGCAATGGTTTCCCGCAGAGCTCGGAGGGTGAGCCCCGCCTGGACGCCGGCGCTTTTGATCAGCCGCTGCAACAGGGGATGGGAGGGGAGAGGCGCGCTGTTCACAGAAATTCTCCTTTCCGAAAATGGTTCGCACTCCTGCCGGACAAACGGGCAGGACTGGCCTGGCCCCCAGATCAACTATTCTTTTCCCAAAACCGATAAGCATCGCAAGAGGGAGGCAGGTGGCCCCGCCTCCCTCTTTTGGATTACCAATTCCGAATCTCCCAGCCTTCTCCGGACCATTGGACATTCACTTTTTTTCCGCTCTCCGTTTTCAGCACCGGGTTTTTGACGTACCAACCCCTGCCGTTGGCGTAGTCGTCGGTCTTGTAACGGAAGCGGAGGTATTTCGTTTCCGGGGGAACGGTGACCTTCACCCGCTTCCACCCATCGCTGTTGCCGACGAAGGGTTCCGCCAGAGGCTCCCATCGGATTCCGTCGGAGGAGCCTTCCACGGTGCCGGAATCGTCTCCTGTCCCCGGTTCAGCTTCCACGCGATACCAGGTGTCGAAGGTGAGGGTGAAGGGTTCGGACGCCTTCGGCAGTTCCCCGCTGCACAGGGATCGGTCCAGATCATCTCCGTAGCCGGAGAACCAGGCACCCTTTTTTCCGAGGCCGTCGACGGGGATGGCGTCGGCGGCCAACCGGGCCACCTGGCGGCGAGTCGGATTGGTGGAAACGGTGTCCCGGGTGGGATGGACCCGGTTGGTCAGCAGGATGGCGATGGTTTGGTTTTTCCGGTTCACCACGAGGGAGGTGCCGGTGAAGCCGGTATGACCCATGGTTTCCGCGTCGGCCAGGGCGTCCATGTACCAGCCCTGGTTCAGCTCCCAGCCCAGTCCCTGGTCATCCCCGGGGAAGTCCGGAAGGTGGTTTTTCGCCATCAGCTCCACCGTCGATTCCTTCAAAATCCGCTTGCCGCCGTATTTTCCGTTCTGCAGGAACATGTGGCCGAACACGGCCAGATCCCTGGCGGTGGAGAATACCCCGGCATGGCCCGCCACCCCGTCAAGGGACCAGGCGTTTTCGTCGTGCACCTCGCCCCAGACCAGCCCCCGTCCGGTCTCCGGCTGATATTCCGTCGCGGCGATCCGGGGCTTCAGCGATGCCGGCGGATTGTACATGGTGTCGGTCATGCCCAGAGGACCGGTAATGTGCTTCTTTACGAAGTCATCCAGCGACATCCCCGACAGCCGCTCCACCAGCTCTCCCAGGGTGATCAGGTTCAGGTCGCTGTATTCATATCGGGTTCCCGGTTCCGCCTCCAGGGGTTGGCGGAACACGATTTGCAGCCGTTCTTCCCGGTTGTTTCCCATCTGGTAGAGGGGTATCCACGGGGCGAGGCCCGAGGTGTGGGTCATCAGCTGGCGGATGGTCACCTTTTCCTTTCCTTCCGCCGCAAATTCCGGGATGTAGCGGGCGACGGGGTCATCCAGTTTGAATTTCCCCTGTTCGTACAATTTCATCGCCGCCGTGACGGTGAACAACTTGCTGATGGAGGCGATGTCGAAGATGGTGTCCTCCTTCATGGCGATCGGCGTTTCCGCCGGAGTGTACCGATCGTCCCGATAAAGGAGGGAGTGGCCGTAGGCCTTGTGTTTCACCACGACCCCCCTGCGGGCGATGAGAACCACGGCTCCGGGCATGGTCCGTTCCCGGATCGCCTGTTGAACATACGGATCGATGGCGTTTAAGGGCCCCACTTTCATCCCGGCGGCCTTGGGCGCTCCCCAGCGCAATACCGGAGAAGAAAGGCCCGGATTGTCCCAGGGAAAGGGATGATGGTTCTGAGAAGGGATCACCTGGACACCGCCGATTTCCACCTCCGGTTTTTTCAGGGTCGTCTCTGCCGATGCCGCGAGGAACGGAGGATTCCATAATGCGGTCGGGAAGATCATCGACATTCCCAGGCTGATGCTGAGAAATCTCCGATGTCCCCGCCTTTTCCCTTGATCTCGGGTCATGTTCTCCCTCCTGAAGTTCGATCGCGTCCGCGGATCAAGGTGCGGCGCGTCATTGTTTATGCCCTTTGGGAGGATAGAGCAGATAACGGGCGCGAAGCTTGCGGAAATCCTTCAGTTCCCCTTCCCATTCTTCCGCAATCTTGCGGGCGGAAACCCCTGCATCCAACTTTTTCCGAACCCGGTCGGAACCGGTCAGCTTGTCGATCCAGTATTCGTTCCCGTCTTTCCGCCAGGCAAAATCCTCGGGATAAAGCTGTTTCACCTTCTCGATGATCACGAGACCCGTCAAAATGGGGGAGAAGCGCTCTGGATCCTCCAGGTGAACCTGAACTCCCCCCACCGTCTCTCCCGCGTATTTGGAAAAGGTGGGGTTGAAGTAAGCTTCCCGGAAGGAGACGCCGGGGAGGTTTTCCTTGTTCAGCGCTTCCGCCAGCTCCCAACCCTTGATGTAGGGGGCCCCCAGCAGTTCGAAGGGGCGGGTGGTTCCGCGTCCTTCAGACAGGTTTGTTCCTTCGATCATCCCGGTTCCGGGGTATACCAGTGCGGTGTCCGTCGTGGGCATGTTCGGAGAAGGAATCACCCAGGGAAGGCCGGTGTCCTCGTAGAGCTGATTTCTTTTCCAACCCTTCATGGCGATGACCGTCAAATCCGCCTTTTTCTTGCCTTCCTGCGGGAAGAATTCTTCATTGAACAACCGGGCCAGTTCGCCCACCGTCATCCCGTGCCGCTGGGGGATCGGATAGAGCCCGACGAAGGAGCGGTACGCCGGATCCAGCACCGGCCCCTCCACCTTGACTCCCCCGATGGGATTGGGACGGTCCAGGACGATGAAGGGTTTCCCGGCTTCGGCGGCGGCTTCCATCGCGTAGGCCATGGTGTAGATGTAGGTGTAGAAGCGGGTGCCCACATCCTGGATGTCAAAGACCAGCACATCCACTCCGTCGAAAAGGGGAACCATCTCTCCGGGCTGTTTGCCGTAGAGGTTGATAAAGGGGAGCCCCGTCCGGGGATCCTCGAAGGAACCCGGCTCATCTCCCGCCTGTTCCGTTCCCCTGACGCCGTGTTCCGGTCCGTACACCTTGACCACCTGGATGCCCGCTTCCAACATGGCGTCAAGGGCATGGCGGTAATCCCGGGTGATGGCCGTGGGATTGGTGATCAGGCCGACTTTTTTCCCTTTCAATCTATCTGGATGTTCGAGCAGGATTTCGAGGCCGGTTTTCACTTTGGCCGGCTTCCCGACGTGCCGGGAGCCGTCCGCGTGATGCGAAACGCTGCTGAAGATCATAACAAACGCCAAAAAACCCATTGCCAGCCACCGTTTCCACATCGAGCTTTCCCTCCCTGCGGAGTGTGGGATCGGGACATTTCGGGTTGAAATAAATCCCCGAAATTCCTTGTTCTACATACAATGGTTTCTTTCCTCTCCGTGATTGGACCTCCATCCTCTGGAGTACCCCATCTCCTATTAGAATATCACAGTTGGCTTATTGGTTTTAAATATTTCAGCATTGTAACATAACGTCCCCAGGGGGCGCTTGCTTGACCGGGACAAGCAATCGTGATAATATTTCGAATGGAAATAAATACATGAAAAGAAGGACGGGAAAGCGGAGGGTTCATTTCCTCGTTTCCCCGGGGGAACGCTTTCATATGTGGGGAAGGACGCCTGCGGGCGGGATCAGCGCTGCCCGAACAAGAAACGGGAGGGGAATCGTGTACATGCGCAGATGGCTTGCTGTTCTGTGTTCGGTCCTGGTCCTCTTCACCATCCTTCCGGCCGCCGCCCTGGCAAAGGCGGGGGATGCCGTTAAGCCGGGCTGGAAGGAGGATCGCGTGGCAAAGGGTTGGATTCAGAGCAAAATCCGGAAGATGACCCTGGAGGAAAAAGTCGGGCAGCTGTTCATGGTGCATGTGTACGGCAGGACGCCGACGGACCCGGATTACGAGGAAATCAATCTGGAGGAGAAGCGGGGCGGAAGAAACTTCAAAGAGGTCATTGAGAAGTATCACGTCGGCGGCGTGATCTATTTCAACTGGACGGACAACATCGGCACCCCTATCGACGCGAAGCAGGTGAACGCCCTTTCAAACGGACTGCAGAAGATCGCCATGAAGCAGCGCATGCAGATTCCGCTCTTCATTTCCACGGACCAGGAAGGGGGTCTGGTCGCCCGGGTGACGGAACCGGCCACGGTTTTTCCGGGCAGCATGGCCACGGGTGCGACCCGGTCCGTTCAATATGCCGGGAAATCGGCCGAAATCATGGCGCGTGAATTGAAAAGTCTCGGCATCAACATGGATCTGGCCCCCGTCCTCGATGTGAACGTCAATCCGGCCAATCCGGTCATCAATGTGCGTTCCTTCTCCGAGGATCCGGACCTGGTCTCCAAGATGGGCGTGGCTCAGGTGAAGGGATTCCAGGGACAAAATATCGTCGCCACCGCCAAGCATTTCCCGGGGCACGGGGATACGGATGTGGATTCCCACTACGGTCTTCCGATCATCCATCACGACCGTGAAACCCTGGAAAAGGTGGATCTCAAGCCTTTCCGGGCGGCGATCGATGCGGGGATCGACGCGATCATGACGGCCCACATCGTGGTACCGGCCCTGGATGACTCGGGGCTTCCGGCCACCCTTTCCAAACCGATCCTGACCGACCTCCTTCGCAGGGAGATGGGCTTTGACGGATTGATCATCACCGACAGCCTCGGCATGTCGGGGGCCAACGTCCTGCCGCCGGAACGGGTTCCCGTCGAGGCGTTCAAGGCGGGGGCGGACATTCTGCTGAATCCGCCGGATGTGGATCTCGCCTACAACGCGGTGCTGAATGCGGTCAAGAGCGGCGAGATCAGCAAGAAGCGCCTGGATGAATCCGTGTTCCGAATCCTTTGGTACAAGATGAAGCGGGGACTGTTCCATCATCCCTACGTGGACGAAAAGGCGACCCGGGTCATCGGGAACAACAAGCATCTGGAAACGGCGGACCGGATTGCCGATAAAAGCATCACCCTCCTGAAAAATGAAAAGGGGGTGCTCCCCCTCTCCAGGGAAAAAAGCCTGTTGGTGACCGGTCCTTCCGACGGCAAACCGGAACGGCTCGCTTCGCTGCTGGCAGAAAAGGGCATCTCCGCCGATGCTTACACGACGGGGGCCACTCCGACACCGGAGCAGATCGAAGCGGCCCTGGAGAAGGCGAAGGATGTCGATACGGTCATTGTCACCACCTATAACGCGGATTCCAACACCGGCCAGCAGAACCTGGTCCGCGCCTTGAAGGAGGCGGACAAACCGGTGGTGGTCGCGGCGATGAGAAATCCCTACGACATCGCCGCTTTCCCGGAGGTGGACGGAAACCTGGCGACTTACGGAAACCGGGACGTTTCGGTTCGCGCGCTGGCCAGGGCACTGACGGGAGAGGTCAATCCTTCCGGAAAGTTGCCTGTCACGGTGCCCGGGATGTTTGAATACGGTTTTGGCCTCCGCTATTGATCCTTCGGCGGCTTCGGCAACACCCGCAGCAATTCGTCGGTTCCGGCCTGGACGACCGACGATGCTGCGGGTTTGATTTTTTCCACCCGGTCCATGTTGGTCACCACGACCGGCGACATCATCGATTTGGCCGTCCTCTGGAGCTTCTCCAGATCGATGCGGATGATCGGTTCCCCCACCTCCACCCGTTTTCCCGGGGTGGCCAGGACGGTGAACCCGTCGCCCTTCAGTTCGACGGTGTTCATTCCGATGTGGACGAGGATTTCCAGTCCCTCGTCGGTGGTGATTCCCGCGGCGTGACCCGTCGGAAAGAGATGGGTCAGCGTGCCGGCGACGGGGGACAACAGCCGGTCGGATTCCGGGAGGATCGCCACTCCGTCCCCCACCATCTTTTGGGCGAAAACGGGATCCGGAACTTCGGTCAGCGGGACCGTTTTTCCGCTGAAGGGAGCTTGGATCCTGATCCAGTCGGCTTCATGGGACGGAATGGATTTTTTTCTTCGCCAAAACAGCATTGCGATCACCACACCTTCTCGTTTGATGTCGTGGGATGGCCCCGCGCGGCCGCACGGACGCCGGGTTCCGGGGATGTGCGGAAGACCGGAGAAAAGGAGTCGGAAGGAGCCGCGAGCGACTGTGCCCTGCCTGCGATGCGTTCCCTCCGCCCTCGGCTCTCAGCGAAGGACGGAGGAGGCCATCCTGCGGTATGTATGGCGCTTTCCGCGGAGGGCGACGGAGGCGGTGAAAAGGTTTTCGGGAGGTGCCATCCCGATGAGTCCGGCGTCACCCAAGTGAAAAATGTCGGCCCCGGCTTTTTTGCTTTCCATCGCGATGGTGCGGACCGTTTCCGTATCCGCCCCTTCCTGGGAGGTGCCGACGGCGGCCATGATGAGCCCACCCCGTGCATGAACCGCTTCGGCGGCCCGGCGCAGCATCGGCACGTCCACCCCCGGTACGGTCCCGGGGGCCGGAAGCAGCACCACATCCGCTCCCGCTTCCGCGAACCGGTCAGCCGACTTCACCAGTCCCTCTTCCGTCCAACCTTCGTCGGTGCCGGCGGCGTGCATCTTCCCGGCGATGATCAACAGTTCCTGCCCGAGCATTTCCCGCACCAGACGGATTCCCCGGATAATCGCGTCGTTGGTGACGCCCGTTTTGGGATTCCCCGTCAGGCAGAGGAAATCAAAGCCCAATTCCTTCACCTTCCGGATGCTGTCCGGGTTCAGAGTCCTCCCGGCGCTGATCGGAATCTGCTCCTCCATCATGGACGGATCGGGATCCACCGGCTCCAGATTGACGCCGATGGGTCTTCCGGTGAACCGCTTGGCCAGGCGAACGACTTCCGCCCCTTCTTCCACGGTCAATCCGCAGATGCGCGGGCGATCGACGTCAAAGAGGTTGAGCAACAACAGGTCCGCGCCGAAGGAGCGCGCCACTTCCGGAAGGGATGCGTCTTCGAAGGGAGAGGGGAAGCAGACGATGAGTTCGGAAAGCAGGGTGCGACCTTCGGCGGCCCGAATCGAGGCCTTCAGTTCCGGTCCCTTCATGGCGGCAAAATCGCTGCCGTGACAATCCAGGATGCGTTTCACGTCGGTTTTCGCCTCCTCGCTCTTTTATAAGGGCGGAGGGGGCGCGCCGTTTGACGGGGGGAAGGGCGCACCCCCTCCGGTATTCGCACATGCCAAGGGAAGGATTCGATTCGCCTATTCGTCATTTTTTCAATTGATGCCGGATCGCTTCCGCCAACATGTCGGCGATGGTGCCGACGACGACCTGAGCGTGCTGATCATCCAGTTTCATGACCCCCGCGGCGCCCAGCCGTTTCAACTCCTCCTCGTCCAGGAGGCTCGCATCTTTCACCCTCAGCCGCAACCGGGTGATGCATCCCTCCACTTCCAGGATGTTTTCCTTTCCGCCCATGGCGGTGAGATACTGACGGGCCTGTTCGGCCATATCGCCCTCCGCCTCTTCTTCCTCCTTGCCCTCTTCTTTCGAAGCGAGCTGATATTCGTCAAAGACGCTGAATCCTCCGCTTTGGGCGGCTTCCCCTTCCGACTCGCGCCCCATGGTTTGGATGTTGAAGGCCTTGATGCTGAAGTAGAACACGAGGAAGTAAAGGGCGAAGAACGCGGCTCCGATGGGGATCAGCCACCATCCCCTCTCCGCCAGCCCCATGTTGAGGAAGTAGTCGATGGCGCCCGCGGAGAAGAAGAATCCGTGCCGGATATCAAGGGCATAGACCACAGCCAGGCTGATCGCCGTCAACAGGGCGTGCAGGACGTAGAGCACCGGCGCCAGGAACATGAAGGCATATTCCAGGGGCTCGGTGATTCCCGTCAGGAAGGCGGTGAGCGCCGCACTCAGCATGAAGCCGGCAACGGCGGGACGCCTTTCCTTTTTGGCCGCCAGTGTCATGGCCAGGGCGGCCGCAGGCAGACCGAACATGAAGATGGGGAAGAAGCCCGCCATGAATCCGCCGGCGGTCGGGTCGCCCGCGAAGAATCGGTGCAGATCCCCGGTCTTTCCTTCATACTCGCCGAAGACGAACCAGATGTACGAATTGATGACGTGGTGAAGCCCCAGCGGGATGAGCAAACGGTTCAGGAACCCGTAGATGGCGGCACCGATGGCGCCGATGCCGGTCAGTCCGTGGCCCAGAACATCGATGCCCGCTTGAATGTAGGGCCAGACATAGCCGAACACAAAGGCGAGAACGATGGCCGCGCCGGCGGTGACGATGGGGACGAAGCGCCTGCCGCCGAAGAATCCGAGATAGTCCGGCAATTTGACGGTGTGATACCGGTTGTACAGCCAGGCCGCGAGAATTCCGGCGATGATTCCGCCGAGGACGCTCATGTTGATGTCCTCGTTGATGGCCTGTGCCCCTTTGGTGATGATTTCGTAGGCGATATAACCGGACAGCCCCGCCGCACCGTGGTTTTCCTTCGCCAGGCCGATGGCCACGCCGATGGCGAAAAGAATCGGTAGATTGTCCAGGACGGCGCTGCCGGTTGCCGCGATAAACGGAATGTCCAACAAGTCCGGTTGACCGAAGCGCAACAGGAGTCCCACGGCGGGCAGCACCGCCACCGGCAACATGAGCGATTTGCCCAGCCGTTGCAACTGACCCAACATGTTCTTCAACCTCCCCCTTGTTTTTGTAAGCGCTTTTCTGCCGAAAGCAAAAAGGGCAGGCACAAGCTGATAAGCTCATGCCTGCCCTTGTCGGCAGTAACACGCTCAATTTCATGTTACCATCTGCGCCAGCATCTTGCAACGGCATTCGCGATGAACCGGACGGATGCAGCCTTCGCAAATCCTCCGCGGCGACGAGAGACCCATTATTGCTGCCCTTCCGCGTCGGGATCCATGTAGAAAAACTCCCAGATATGGCCGTCAGGATCGCGAAAACTCCGGCTGTACATGAAGCCGTGGTCGACCGGACCGCCTGCGGAGATGGCTCCGGCGGCCAAATCCCTTTTGAGGATTTCGTCCACGGCGGGCCCTGCTGTCCGCGGTCAGGGACACGATGACTTCGGCGCTTCGGCCCGGCCCGGATCAGGAATCTCCTTTTTCGTAAAGGATTGAAAAAAATCCTCCCTCAGCAGCATGGCAAATATGTTATCGTTCATCACCATGCAGGTTGCATTTTCGTCCGTTTACCGTTCGTCGAATTGGAAGCCGATTTGGCCAAAAAACTCCGTCGATCTCCGCAAATCCTTCACCGGCAGGTTGATGTAAATGTTTTTTGCTGTAAGCGACATCTTTATCACCTCTGCGAAAAATCTTTTGCATGGCGCTCCGTGGCGAGGGATGATGCGAGCGCCATGGAAGATCCGTTTCTTTTTATTTGCTGTTTTTGGATCAACCTTCTCCAACAGGACAGAAGAGGAAAATCGTTCAAAGGGTCTTCGGCGAAGTTTTCCGCGTCGAAGCCCCGGATCGATTGGCTTGGCCTGTAAAAAATAGGGGATGAAAATATTTGACAGGACACCAAAAGGTGTCATATAATATATTCGACACCAAAAGGTGTCCTTTTCCGGATACCGAAGGGCTCTTTTCCCCGCATCGAGAGGCGGGATGCCGCCTGCCGCAGGGAACGTGGCCGGGATCCATCAGGAGGGGGGGTGTCATGAGCGGAAATAAGCCGTCACGGGATGTATTTGACGCAATTGCCGATTCAACGAGACGTCGGATTATCCAACTGCTGGCCGAGAAGGGAGAATTGCCGCTTCACCAGTTGACGGCGCAGTTTTCGATAGGCCGGACGGCGGTTTCCAAGCATTTGAAAATATTGAAAGAGGCCGGACTGGTTGTGGACCGGAAAGCGGGCAGAGAGACGCGATATCGTCTCAATGCCTTACCGCTGAAGAAGGTTCAGGATTGGGTGACCTATTACAGCGTGTTCTGGAGTGCCAATATGTCACGTCTGGATCAATTTTTGAAGGAGGAAGAAGAGTGAGCCTGAAACTGTCGATGGATTTTCAGTTTACGACGACGATGGAGAAGCTGTGGTCCGCTTTGACCGATTCAAACAAACTTTCCAGATGGATGGTCGACATTCGCAGCGGCGAGCCGATGGAGAACAATTTCAAGCCCGTCGTTGGGCACCGTTTTCAGTTCCGCGCACAGCCGTTCAACGGTTGGGACGGGATAATTGAGGGCGAAGTGCTGGTTGTCGAACCGCCGACCCGGTTATCCTATACCTGGGCCAGCGGCGGGGAAGAACACAAGATCGTCTGGACGCTGCAGGACTTGGGGGACGGGAGAGTCAATCTCCATCTCGAACAGACCGGGTTTTCCCAGCAGCAAGGTCTGGAAGGGGCCAGGTACGGTTGGGGGAAATGGTGCGGGGAGCTTAAAAAAGTGTTGGAACAAGGATAACACGTATGGGATCAGCGTGGCCGGCGGCGGGCGAGCCATTGCTTTCAAGAGGTGAATGTTGATGGGTGAAGGAAAGAGGAATCCGAAATTGGATGCCTATTTTGACAAGCTCAAGCAGTGGAAGGAAGAATTTCAGCTGCTGAGGGAGATCGTCCTGGACTGCGGGCTTGTCGAGGATTTCAAGTGGATGCATCCCTGTTATACTTATGAGGGAAAAAACATCGTGCTGATCCACGGGTTTAAGAATTACTGCGCCCTCCTGTTTCACAAGGGCGCCCTGTTAAAGGATCCCCGGGGCATCCTCGTCCAACAGACGAAAAACGTCCAGTTGGCCAGACAGATTCGGTTTACCGGCTTAGAACAAATCCAAAAACTGCGCCCGGTTTTGAAGTCCTATATCGAGGAAGCCATCGAAGTGGAAAAATCCGGACTGAAATGGGAGCCTCCCGAAAAAGCGGAGCCGATTCCGGAGGAATTGGAGAAAAAGTTTGAGGAAGTGCCGGGATTGAAAGCGGCCTTTGAAAAGCTGACGCCGGGCCGGCAGAGGGCGTATCTTCTTCATTTTTCTTCGGCCAAGAAGCCCGAAACCCGGTTGAACCGCATCGAAAAATATATCCCGCACATTTTGAGCGGAAAAGGAATGAACGATTAGGCGGGGCCATCCGCTTTTGTTCGTCCCGTTTCGCCCGTCGGGGGGCCGTCACCTTCTTTGAGCCACGGAAACGGATGGTACCAAGGGGCGCGGCTGCGATACGCGCCGACTCACAAAATCCACTTCTCGCACAGGGTCCGGATGCGGTCGTGCTGATGCGCCCAGCTTCTCCACACCGTCTCCGCCCATTTTTTGATCATTTCCTTTCTGCTGTTTCCCGCCTCCGCGCTCACCACATCCGAAACCGTGATTTCCCATGTCCGCTCCGGCGGTTCAAGCCGGGGCCATTCGGCTCCCTTTCCCGCCTTTTTCGCCAGCTTCATGTGCGCGTTTTGTACTTGTCTTCCCGTAAATCCGCGCTCGACGGCCAAGTACAGACCGATCAGCGAAAAAACGGTGGTGATGGGTTTGACGGGTCCTCCCGAATGCTGCGCTCCGTAGGCATCCACGCACAATTGATGATAAAAGAAAGGGTCCATTTCCACCATGTTGTTTGCGGTCAATTCCCCGTACAATTCCCAACATTCTCCGCTCGCGAGATAACGGTCGCTCATCGGCAATTGCCGATCGGGAAGCTCCGCCCCGCATCCGGGGCATTTCGAGAAACGATTCATCGATCATCACCCACCTTATTTTAAACCTGTAAAGTCCGGAAGCGAAGGACGGGGGCCGGTTTTGGCGGTAATGCCCGGAAAGGTGCTGAAGCAACAAGGACTTACTCGGCCGGGATTGAAGGGAAAACACATGCGCAAGTCAAAGTCAGCCCTGAGATGAAAGCGGTGGACTGCTGACAAACCCGGGAGACCAATTTTCGCGACACCGAGCCGCAGGGGGCCCTCGACGAAAAATCGCTTCCTCCTGACGCGTTGTCGACAGCCTGTCATCTCCGATGAAGGGCTGTTTTTGTTTTTTCGGAGGAAGTTGTTCATATTCAGTTCACAATCGCCTGCTACGATTCATGTGCGAATCGATTCAAGGAGGAGGGATATCCCGACATGACATATGAACCGCAAACCGCGCCGAAGGACCGGGAATGGGCCGTGGAAGCGCGCGGATTGGTGAAAAGCTTTGGCACCCACCGGGCGGTGAACGGTCTCGATTTGTACGTGCAGGCGGGCACCGTCTACGGAGTGCTGGGCCCCAACGGGGCCGGCAAGACAACGACCATCCGGATGCTGGCCACGTTGTTGCGCCCGGACGCCGGCTTTGCCAAGATTTTCGGTTACGATGTCGTGAAAGAGCCGCAAAGGGTCCGGCAGTTGATCGGTGTCACCGGCCAATACGCATCCGTCGACGAATCGCTTAATGCGGTGGAAAATCTGATGATCTTTTCCAGACTTCTGGGGCTGAGCCGAAAAGAGGCGCGGCGAAAAACCGGCGAACTGTTGGAGGAGTTCGGCCTGACGGAAGCGGCAAAGCGCCCGTTGAAGCACTTCTCGGGCGGTATGCGCCGGCGCCTGGATCTCGCCGCCAGCCTCATCGCCCGGCCGCCCCTCCTCTTTCTGGACGAACCGACCACCGGTCTCGATCCGCGCACGCGCAATCAAATGTGGGAGACGATTCGCCGCCTGGTGAAAACGGGAACGACGGTGCTGCTGACGACCCAATATTTGCAGGAAGCGGATGAACTGGCGGATCGAATTGCCGTGATCGATCACGGCCGGGTTGTTGCGGAAGGGACACCCGATGAACTGAAGACCTCCGTCGGCCGGTCGTCCTTGCAGATCAAGCCGCGGCATCCCGGGGAGATCGAAACGGCAAGGCGCATCATCGAGCGGGTTCTCCGTGTCCCGTCGACGGTGTCCCCGGAAACCGGGAACATCACGGCTCCGATGGCCGATGCGTCCCAGGTGACGGACCTGCTCATCGCCTTGCGCCGGGAGGAAATTCGCCTGACGGAGATCAGCGTGCAAAAACCCACCTTGGATGAGGTCTTCCTGGCCATCACCGGCCGGGAGGCGGGAATAAGCGCAGAAGAATTTGGTGTTGCGAGGGAGGAAAAAATGGGATGAAAAGCATTTCACTTCCGTCCGTCAATCGACCGTTGAAAAATCGTGCAAGCTTTTCCCAGGCAGTAAGTCAAACGCTGACGATGGCCCGTCGCAGTCTGCTGAAAGTTCGGCGCACGCCGGAGCATTTTTCCGACGTCACTTTCCAGCCGATCCTTTTCACCCTGATGTTTACCTACATCTTCGGCGGGGCCATCGCGGGGAATGTGCGGGACTACCTGCCGATCATCGTTCCCGGCATTCTGATCCAGACGTTGGTCGGGGCCGCCGTTGCCTCGGGGGTTCAACTTCGAGATGATATGGACAAGGGCGTGTTTGACCGATTTAAAGCGATGCCGATCGCCCGGATCGCTCCGTTGGCGGGAATCTTGTTGGCCGATACGGTCCGGTACGCCATCGCCGCCGTTGTAACGTTCAGCGCGGGGTATCTCATCGGCTACCGACCGGAAGGAGGCCTTGCCGGCGTGGCGCTCGCGGCCGTTTTCGCCGTCTGCTGCGCGTGGGCCCTCAGCTGGATTTTCGCCTTCCTCGGCGTCATCGCGCGGGATGCCTCCAGTTTGCAGGGGATCTCCATGGTGGTGTTGTTTCCGCTCATGTTTGTCTCCAATGCCTTCGTGCCGGTGGAGACGATGCCCGGCTGGATGCGATGGTTTGCCGAAATCAACCCGATTTCCCACATGATCGCGGCCGTCCGCGAGATGGCCAATCAGGGGACGATGGGCGCCGACTTCACGGTCTCCCTGCTGGGCGCGGCGGCAATCGTCGCGATCTTTGCCCCGATCACGGTCCGCGTGTACATGCGCCGCGCGTAGCCAATCGAAAGAGAGGAGATGAAAATGGCGCGAATCCTGGTCGTCGACGATGACGCACATATCCGGGAACTGGTGAATCATTTTTTGAGCCTTGAGGGCTTTGAGGTCCACGAGGCGGCCGATGGAAAAGAGGCGCTGGGCCTGCTGGAAACGGTGAGCGTGGATTTGGTCATCATGGATATCATGATGCCGGAGATGGACGGGTGGGAGCTCTGCCGGGAACTGCGCGACGTCGGCGACGTGCCGATTCTGATGTTGACGGCCAAGGGGGAGACGAGGCAAAAAGTGAAGGGATTTGAACTCGGGGCGGACGATTATCTCGTCAAACCCTTCGACCCGCTCGAACTGGTCGCCCGGGTCAAAGCCCTGCTCAAACGGTACCGGATCGCCACATCGCAAACCGTGCAGATCGGCCCCTTGTCCTTAAACCGCAAGACGTACGAATGCCGGATGGGAGACCGGGAGATCGCCTTGCCGCCGAAGGAGTTCGAACTGCTCTTCAAGCTGGCCAGCTATCCGGGCAAAACGTTTACGCGGGACGAATTGATCGAACAGATCTGGGGCTACGATTACGAAGGGGATGAACGAACGGTGGACGTGCACATCAAGCGGCTGCGCGAGCGGTTTGCTCATCCGGATGCTCCCTTTTTGATCCGGACGATTCGGGGACTCGGTTACCGGTTGGAGGCCTGCCGATGAAACGGCCATGGTTTGCGCTGAAGGCGGTCTTGACGCTGATTGCCATGATCGCCGTCATCAGCGCGTACTGGACCGCCGCCTTTTTCCTGGCGGAGGCGGTTTACGACCGCCTGGACTGGCGGCCGCAACCCTTGGTCCGGCAGCTTGTGACGGCGAACACGGGATTCCTTCTGATGGGGATCAGCATGAGCGCGATCGCGCCGTTCATACGGAGGCACGAAAAGGCGTACTGGCAAAACTTGATGAATGCCATCCAACGGATCGCGAAGGGCGATTTTCGCGTCAATTTCCATGTGGATCGGGAGAAGCGGAATCATCCCATGACGGAACTGGTAACGGGCCTCAATGACATGGTCGCCCAATTGCGGGCGATGGAGGAGATGCGCCAGGAGTTCATCTCGAACGTGTCCCATGAGATCGGCTCTCCCCTCACTTCGATCCGCGGGTTCGCCCGGGCGCTGAAAAACGAGGATCTGAGCCGGGAGCAAAGGATGCGTTACCTGGACATCATTGAAACGGAATGCGTCCGGCTGTCCAAGTTGAGCGAGAATATGCTGCGGCTGACGATGTTGGAATCGAACCAGCATTCCTTTTTCCCCGCCCCCTATCGTCTGGATGCGCAGCTTCAGACGATCCTTCTTCGCTGCGAACCGCAGTGGGCGGAAAAAGATTTGGACATGAGCGCAGAGCTCGAAAAGGTGGTCATCACTGCCGATGAGGACCTGCTGAGTCAAGTGTGGCTGAACCTGATTCACAACGCCATCAAATTCACGCCGAAAGGGGGGAGGATCACCATCCGGCTTGAGCGCGAAGGCGACAAGGCAGTTGTCACCGTTTGCGACACCGGGCCGGGAATCAGAAAGCAGGATCAGCACCGCATCTTTGAGCGGTTTTATAAATCGGACAAATCCCGCCATCGCGCCGCCGGCGGAAGCGGTCTCGGCTTGTCGATCGCGAAGAAAATTGTTGAAATCCATCATGGAAAGATTTCGGTGCACAGCCGGCCGGGGGAAGGGGCCGCTTTCACCGTGGAGCTTCCCCTCCAATCTCCCGCCTCCGCGCAGAGCGGTTGAAGGGGAGGCGGGCGTTCCTGGCGGATGCGTTGGGACTCGGCCATCTTTGAAGGTGCTGCAAGGGTGAAGAAAAAAGGACGCCGCGCGCCTTGAGACTGCAGACATCTTGCTTTGTAAAGAATGATATAGGGAAAAGGGGGTGTGCCGCTGAGTGCCTTTGCCATGAAGGTGAAACGAAGCGGTCCCCCCTTCGGCGTCTGATGGGATTTTTCCGATCAGGTCAAAGACCGATTTTTCGCCTCGATTCCATGTGGCAGGGGTCGTTCAGCGAAAAATCGCTCCCTCTTAGGCTATGTCGACAACCTATAGGGCTCATGCGCCCTTTTTCTCATTTCTCCGGTTTTTTTCGAAAAAAACGATCTAGCTTGCTTTCTTTCCGGATTCGATTTTTCCGCTGTGATTACGCAAGAAAAAGGAATCCATTCACTCAGGAGTTCCGGAAGCATCCCGTTCTCCCGTGAATCGCGCCACGTGCATGGCCAGGTAGGCCACTTCATCTTCCGGGAGTTTGATGTGAAGCCTGTCTTCCAGCCTGTCGGCCACCGCTTGCGCCCGTCGGAAGCTTTCGGGAAGGCGCTCCCGGATGGCGCGGATCAGCGGATTGACGATGGGCTGAGCGGTGAGGGCGCGTTGAACGGCAAACCGTACATGAGTGACGAAACGGACGTAATCCAGGGATTCTCTGGGGAGGGACCGATTCAATTGGCGTTCCATCTCCTGAACCGCCGCACGCACGCCTTCCGTGACGCGGATGGTTTCCGACCATTTTCCCCGCTCCCGGGCGGCCTGGAGGTGCAGGGTCAAGAATCCGATTTCCGAATCGGGGATCTTGACGCCGAAGCGCTTTTCCATCAGCTTGGCAGCGTCGGCGGCAGGACCCCAGGCCTCGGGATACAGGAACCGGATTTCCTCGAGAAAGGGGTTGTCGATTTCCAGCCCGCCTTTGAGGCGTTTGAGGGCGAAGCCGATGTGATCCGGCAATGCAACGTGGATGTGTTCGTGCAGGGGGCCCAGCAGCGGTGTGGCGTGGGCGATGATCTCCTCGGCGACGCCGATCACCTCGTCGCTGACCACAGTGAAAAGCTGCTTAAATTTGGCGCGATTGTCCGGATTGGCCAGGGTAAACCGCTTTTCGATCCGAGGGTCCTCCGGGTCGATCGGATTTCCGCGCCGCGCGCCGAAGCCCAATCCCCGGCCGATGAGAATCTCTTCCTCCCCGTCCGGCGACCGCACCACCAGCACGTTGTTGTTGAGCGAACGATCCACCACATAATGGCCCCGTTTCATTCTCATCCTCCGCTGTCTCCTTCCGCCTTCCGCACCTCGCTGTTCACCGAATTCCACAAAGGGAGGGCCAAATCCTTTTCCGCAAACATTTTGGCCGCCGCGTTCCGGATTGCGTTTTGGATCGGAACGTTCAGTCTATTTATATCTTTGAAGGAGAATTTTTCTTCAAGGAGGTCGGGTGGGATGGCGGATTCCTATCCGGTGATGAAAGGAGCGGAGCCCTTCTTCTTTGAGGGGAACGAGGTGGGGGTGCTGGTTCAGCACGGATTTACCGGCACGACCCAAAGCATGCGGGAGCTCGGCGAGTACCTGGCCCAATGCGGGTTTACCGTCCATGGTCCCCGCCTGAAGGGGCACGGCACCCATCCCGAGGAGATGGAAAAGACCACCTATAAGGACTGGATTGCTTCCTCCGAGGCGGGGTACCGTCTGCTCAAGGAGAGGTGCTCCCGGGTGTTCGTGGTCGGCCTGTCCATGGGAGGGACGTTGGCCCTCCATCTGGCGCACCGGTATCCGGAGACTCGGGGCATCGTCTTGATCAACGCCGCCATGTTCATGGAGGAGTTGGAGAAGGTGGCCCAATTGGAGGAACCTCGCTTCCTGGAACCCCTCGGCTCGGACATCAAGGCTCCGGGCGTAAAGGAGCTGGCCTATGAAAAAACACCCCTGAAGTCGGTGCGGGAGCTGGTGCGGTTCATGGCGGAGACCAGGGAGAAGGTCTCTTCCATCACCTGTCCCGCCCTGATCCTCGTCTCCACGGAGGATCACGTGGTTCCTCCTTCCAACTCCCGGTTTATTTACGAAGAGCTTTCGAGCGAGGACAAGGAATTGGTGGAGCTCAAAAACTCCTACCATGTGGCCACCCTCGACAACGACAAGGAATTGATCAAAAGGGAAACGGAGAAGTTTATCCGCCGTCTGGTGAAGGAGTGATCAGGGACTGGCAGGTATCGGTGAGGAAATAGAAGCGGGGGAAAACCGCTCCCTCTTGATACGCTTTCAACGATTGAAGGCGGGCAATCTGCCCGCCTTTGGAGTTGGAAGAGATGTCATCTCAGGGGGGAAGACAAGAGATTCTAAGGCGCATGTGCCGAGAGAAAATAGGAAACAATGAAAAGCGGAATACATAAAACGTACAGAATGTACACTTTGTGCATATTCTGTTACAATAGGAGGTGAGGAGGGTTGATGATGCAAGCGATGAACGCCACCGAGGTCCGCCGGCATTGGAGCGAGTTTATTGACGGCGTCGTGCGAGGGCGCCCCCAGGCAGTGAAGCGTAATCGGGATCATATACTGGCCATCTCGCTGGATCATGCCAGGGAGTTGTTGAATGGAGTGCGGTTTACGATGAAAGTTGAGCATGAAGAAGACGGATCGGTTACCGGTTCACTGGAAGGCCTGGACCTGGTGGAAAACGCCCCGGACCTCGAATCCCTCCGAAGGGCTCTGGCCAAGGAACTGTTAATCTACTCCGAGCACTACTTTGCCCAATTCCCCATGTACTTTTCCTCTCCAAACCGACGTCACCACTTCCCGGCCGTTCTTCGTGTACAATTGGCTGAAAGTGAAGATGAAGTGATGGAGCTGATCGATTGAGTGCCCACCTGGAGGGAGTTGGAACGATACTGCCGGAGAAACGGTTGGAGAGAGCTGCCGGGGAAAAGGGATCACATCTATTTCGAGAAGCAGCTTCCGGATGGAACCGTGTTGCGAACCAAGGTTTCACGCGGCAGCGGGGAAATCCCCAAACGGCTTTGGCAGCAGATCCTGAAGAAGCAACTGAAGATCACGATGGAGGAATTTAACCGGGGGAAGTGAGAAAGGAGGTGTTCGGAGGCGCTTTTCCTCCTCAACTCCATGCAGAGGGGGGCGTCCGGCGAACAATCGATCCCTCTTGATGCGTTTTCAACGATAGAAGGCGGGCAATTTGCCCGCCTGTTCGTATATCGGACCCATGGGAGCGTCGAATGGTTCACGACGCGATACAAACCGCCGTCCAAAACCGTCCCGTTGCCCGAGTGTCCATCGGCGGTGTCAGTCGTAGCGCAGTCCGTGTCCGTAGGGGTAAAGATCGCCGATGCTCACCGGGAGACGCCCCCCCGGCTGTTTGCCGAAGATTACTTCGACTGCCGCCCGAAGCGCGGTGGGGTTGGGGGTTTGCCAACGGTCGAGGGCGTAGGATGCGAGGTATGCATCCACCTCCGGATAGTCGGCGAGGTCATAGGGCAGACCCAGGGAGAGGGCGACCACCGGTTTTCCCGTCTTCTGCAGGGCCCGGACCAACTCGCTTTGTCCCGGTGGGAGTTTGCTCTGGGAATAGGTGGCGACCAGGATCCGATCCGCCTGCTCGGCCAGCCGGACCGCTTCCTGTATCTCTTCCGCCGTCGGATCGTAAGTCCGGGCTTGCCATCCGATCACCTCGCCTCCCCCGATCGCCTGGACCACTTCCACCGCTTCCGGCACTTGGATTACCCCCGCCACCAGGGTGGTTTGGTTCTCATTCCGCCGAAAAGGCAACACCCCTTCATTTTTCACCAGAGTGGTCGCGCGGCGCGCGATCTCATCCGCTTTTTTCCGGTGGGAGGGCTGGCCGTTCACCCTTTCCGCCCGTTTCGGGTTGACGTAGCGATCGGCGAACAGACCGTACTCACATTTGGCCTGCAGCACCCGGCGGACGGAGGCGTCCACCCGTTTTTCGGAAATCGCTCCGGTCCGGACCCCGTCGAGGATCGCGCTGATGGTTTCCACATGATCCTCAAAGGAGCCGGTGGACATGATCACGTCGGCTCCGGCCTGCACGGCCATCGCCGTGGCCTCCCGGGTGCCCCAGTTTTCGTCGATGGCGTCCATCGTCATGGCGTCGGTGATGATGATCCCGTCATAGCCCATCTCGTTTCTCAAAAGGCCGGTCAGCACCTTGTGAGACAGGGTGGCCGGGAGTTCCGGATCGATCGCCTCCACCACCACGTGGGCCGTCATGATGGAGTCGACCCCCGCGTCGATGGCGGCCTGAAAGGGCGGAAGGTGGACCTTTTCCAGAGTTTCCCGGTCATAACCGACCGTGGGCAATCCGAGATGGGAGTCCACATCCGTGTCCCCGTGTCCCGGAAAATGCTTGGCCGAGGCGATCACCTTTTCTTTCTGGTACGCCCGCACCTGCGCGGCGGTCAGCCTTGCAGCCTGTTGCGGGTTTTCGCCGAAGGAGCGGACGCCGATCACGGGATTTTCCGAATTGGTGTTCACATCGGCCACCGGGGAGAAGTTCCAGTGAAAGCCCATCGCCCGGGCCTCCCGGGCGGTCAGCCGGGCGGCTTCCTCGGCATCCTTGACGCTGTGGGTGGCCCCGATTCCCATCTGCCGGGGAAAGGCGGTGGTGCCCCGGCGGATGTTCTGGAAGGCGCCGAACTCGAGATCGGCGGAGATCAGGAGGGGGATTCCCAGCCGGGTATGGGATGCCCACTTCTGAAGCCGGTTGTTGTATTCGGCCATGAAGGCGGGATCCGGTTTGTTGTAGATGATCACCGATCCGACGTGGTAGTCCTGAAGGATTTTTCGGGTATTTTCGTCGGGCATGCCGCCGGGGGCATCGTGGGTGACCGCCATCACCATCTGTCCGGCCTTCTCCTCCAGGGTCATCCGGGAAAGAAGGCTTTCCGCCAACCCCTTGCAGGAAGGGGTTGCCCGCGCCGAAGCGGGAGCGGTCGGCACCGATGCGGTCAAGGCGACGCCCAGGATCGAAGCGACGGTTCCCATCCACACGCGGCGAAAGAGGGACATGGACCATCCTCCTTAAGGCGGGATTGTTGAACCTGTTCGACGAGGGATCCGTCTTTTCCTTGTCATTTGAATTCAATTGGGAGAATTCAAACAAAAAGTCCCTCCACCCGCAGGGTTTGGAGGGACTAAAGGCGTTTTTTGTCCGTGTATTTTTCACGATTTCAACTGTTGTTCGGCCGGTAGGGTTGTTTCGCGAAGGGGCCGGCTCTTGTCCATCAGTGAGACGACGACCATGATGATCAGGCTGGCGGCCATGCCGTACATGATGGGATCGGTGGAGGTGATGCCCAAAACGGCCAGTCCGCCGATTACGACCGCCGTGCCGCCGATGACCGCCGAGAAGCCGGCCTTGGGGGTCGCTCTTTTCCAGAAGATACCCATGACGACCGGGATGAAGATCGCCCCGGACAGGATGGCGTAGGCCACGTCCAGCGCCACCAGCACGTCCTGGATCCAGATGGCGAAGACGATGGCGAGCGCCCCCAGGGACAAGGTGGCCAATTTGGAAATCCAGATGTATTTTCGATCGTCGGCTCCTTTGAACAGGAAACGGATGAGAATGTCGTTGGTCAGGAGCGTGGACGATGCGAGCAGGGATCCGGAGGCGTTGGACATCAGCGCGGCGCAGACGGCGGCGAGCACCAACCCCAGCAGACCGGGCGGAAGGATGCCGCCCGCCATTGCGGCGAAGGCGTCCTGGGGCTGCTTTAGGTCGGGCAGGGAAACGAGGGCGCACATTCCGATCAGGCTGAGGGCGATGGCCCAGGCGATGCTGTAGAAGCCGGCAAACAGGGCGCCCTTTCGAGAGACGGAGGCGGACCGGGCCGTGAACACCCGCTGCCAGATATCCTGGGAGACCACCATCCCCAGGCAGTACAGGAGGAAATATTGGAAGATCTGAGCTCCGCCGATGTGGGTCCAATCCAGGTGGGCGGCCGGAACCTTGGCCAGGAGGGCGGAGAAGCCGCCGACGTGGGAGAGGGACATGGGCAGCATGACGAAGAATACGCCGACGGTCATGATGACGAACTGGATGACGTCGGTCATGGTGACGCTCCACATGCCGCCCAACAACGTGTAAAAGATGACGATTCCCCCGCCGACGATCATGGAGGTCGTCAATTCCCAGCCGAGGATGGCGTGGATGATGGCCCCCATGCCGATCACCTGCGTCACCGTCACCATGATGGTGTAGATCACCGCCACCACGGCGCTAAGGAGGCGGGTCTGCTCCCCGTATTTGAGTCCCAGGAGTTCGCTGATGGTGGTCACCTTCAATCGGTTGAAGGCGCCGCTGAAAAAGAGGCCGAGCAACATGATGCCGAGCCCCAGCATCGCGACAAACCACATGCCGGAGATTCCGTGCTCGTATCCCAGCCGGGCGGTGCCGATGGTGGCGGCCCCGCCGATGATGACCGCCACCAGGCAGCTGCAATAGACGATCAGCCCCAAATTGCGGCCGGCCAGTACGTATTCCTCCGAGGTGCGGACTTTTCGGGTCCCGATGATGCCGATCACAATCAGGACGAGGAAATAGACCAGAATCACTCCCGTATCCAACCGATTCATTCGATAACCTCCTTTATAAAACCGGATGGCCGTTGTCCAGCTCGGCCAAGACCCGGTCGAGCACCTTCAATCCCTCATCGATCTGATCGCGGGTGACGGTGAGCGGGGGGATCATGCGGATCACTTCTCCCCGGTTTCCGCAGAGATAGAACAAGACGCCGTAATCGGCGCATCGGTGGAGGATCTTGAGCAGCGTCTCCCCGTCCGGCTCGCCGGTCGTCGGGTCGATGATTTCGATCCCGATCATGAGGCCGACGGAGCGAACATCGCCGATACGCGCATGCTTTTTGCGGAGCTCATCCAGCTTTTCCCGCGCGTAGGCTCCCATCTGGCGGCAACGGGCCAGAAGGTTTTCCTCTTCGATTACCCGGATGGTGGCCAGTGCCGCCTCGCAGGCGATCGGGTTACCCCCGAAGGTGGTGGCGTGGGCGCCCGGCGTCCATTTCCGCATCAGCTCCCGGGAAGCGGCGGTGACGCCGAGGGGCAAGCCCGAGGCGATGCCCTTGGCGATGGACATGATGTCCGGCGTCACGCCGAAGGTCTGGGCGGCGAACCACTGGCCGGTTCTTCCGAACCCGGTCTGCACTTCGTCAAAGACCAGCAAGATGCCGTGCCGGTCGCAGATCTCCCGCAGACGGACCAGCCACTGACGGGGCGGAACGATGTATCCGCCTTCGCCGAGGACGGGCTCAAGGATCACGCAGGCGATTTCTTCCGGCGAAACCTGATGGTGAAAGAGACGTTCCAGGTTCCGTTCCAGCTCCTCCGCGCACCAGGCAGCGACGTCCTGACCCGGCGGGCATTTGCGGGGATCGGCATAGGGAATCTGGTAAACCCCGGAGACTGCGTGCAGATGCTTCCGGTATTTGCTCTTGGAGGTGCTGACGCTCAGGGCGCCCAGGGTGCGGCCGTGAAAACAACCCGTGAACGAAACGACGCAGGGCTTCCCGGTCGCGTGTTTCGCCAGCTTGATCGCTCCTTCCACCGCCTCGGTCCCGCTGTTTCCGAAAAAGAAGGAATCCAGCCCGTCTGGCAGGATGCGGGCCAGCTCTTCCGCCAATTTCAGCGCGGATTCGTAGACGATGACTCCCATGGGGCCGTGGAGAAAACGATCCGCCGCCGCTTTGATCGCCTCCACCACCTTCGGATGGCGGTGCCCCACGTTGGTGACGGCGATGCCGGAGGTGAAATCGAGGTATTTCCTGCCGTCCAGCCCCAGGTAGTAACACCCTTCTTCGCCGATCACCGGCAGGTTGGGGAAATCCTTGGTCATGGTCGGAGCCAGATGGCGATTCATTCTCTTCAGAAACGATTCCGGCGTGCTCAAGCGAATCACTCCTTTTTCTTCAGCGGCTTCCGCGTCCCTCACGTCTGCAGGGGACGGCGGCGCTGATTGGATGCGAGGGGATGATGTTTTCGGGGTGACCGGATTCTCGCGTTTCCGCATAACAATACGATTATACGTATAAACATCCACATCGTCCAGGAGGAAAATGTTGACGGGATGAGGGGAGCGGCCGCGGTCTGTGCCGGAGGAAAACATAATCGCATCCGAAGAAGCCTGTCACCGCTTTCGACCGGTGATGATACGGACTGCTTTGTGGATTCCCGGCGGAATCTCCTCCTTCTCAAGAAGAAATTAAAGAACTTGAAGCGGCCGGCTCCGGATTTGGGGCTAGCGGGGACGAGTGGAGATCTGGTAATTATTGCACAATTGACACTCCATCAGCAGGGAATTTATACTGTATGTAACCGGTTACTCATGTATCGGATATTTTTTTATCGTCGATGTGTAACCGGTTACATATGGAGGTTGAAAACAGATATGGCAACGATTCGGGATGTGGCTGCCCGGGCCGGGGTTTCCGTGGCCACCGTCTCCCGGGTGCTGAACGGGAACGGTTACGTGAACAAGGAGACGGCCAGGCGGGTCCGACAAGTGATCCAAGAGCTGAACTACCGGCCGAACATGGTGGCAAGGGGGTTGGCCAACCGGAAGACGGGGACCCTTGCCGTCATCCTTCCGGACATCAAGAACCCGTTCTTTTCGGAGTTGGCCCGAGCGGTGGAAGATACGGCCCGGGCCGGCGGATTCACGGTGATCTTCTGCAATTCCGACGATTTGGGTCCGAGGGAGAAGAGCTACATTGAAGTCCTGCGGCAGAAATACATCGACGGCATCATCATCGCCTCCAACACGCTGGAGGAAGAGGATGTCGCCTACATCAACGACAACGACATTCCGCTGGTGGTGTTGGACCGGGGACCGGGTGACGGGAGCTGCGCCGTGTTCCGGGCCAAAAACGCCGACGGGGCGAAAAAGGCCGTCCGGCACCTCATCGATACGGGCTGCCGAAAGGTGGCACACATCGCCGGGCCCGAAGCATTGGTAACTGCCCGGGAACGGCTGAAGGGATATCGTGAGGTTGCGGGTGCATTCTCCTGGTTTGACGAGAGCCTGATCGAGCCGGGCCATTTTTCGGTCGAAGGGGGAAAGGGAGCCGTTCGGCGGTTGTTGGAACGGCATCCCGATGTGGACGGAATTTTTGCCGGCAACGATCTGATGGCGATCGGGGCGCTCAAGGCGCTGCAGCGGATGGGGATCAAGGTGCCCGACCAGGTGTCGATCTGCGGTTTCGACGGTGTGGAAATGACGGAGTGGACGGAACCGGAGCTGACCACCATCGCTCAGCCCATTTACGAGATGGGGGCCAAGGCGACCCATTATCTGATCGATCGGGTCCGGGGCAGGGCGGAGCCGAAGGCGGTGGTGGAGCTGGACGTCCGATTGATACAGCGAGGAACCACGAGGAGGGGTACGGATTGACGCGGAAGCGGGCGAGGGTGGCAATCGTCGGCAGTCTCAACATGGATGTGGTCGTCAAGGCGAAGCGCGCCCCGAAAATGGGCGAAACCGTGATGGGGGAGGCGGTTCATTTCATCCCCGGCGGCAAGGGGGCCAACCAGGCCGTGGCCGCGGCCAAACTGGGGGCTCAGGCGGTGATGATCGGAGCGGTGGGGGACGATCCCTTCGCTCGATCCCTCCGGGAGTCCCTCCAAAAGAGCGGAGTGGACCTCAGGGGCGTGAAAACCGTGCCCGGAATGGCCACCGGTATCGCCTCCATCCTCCTGACTGATGAAGACAACAGCATTGTCGTGGTGGCGGGAGCCAACAGCCGGTGTCTGCCCGAAGACGTGGCGGCGGGAAGAGAACTGCTCTCCGGTGCGGATATTCTCCTGCTCCAGCTGGAGATCCCCCTGGAGACGGTGCTCGCGGCCGCCCGCACGGCCAAGGAGCTGGGGAAAAAGGTGATTCTGAACCCGGCCCCGGCCCGGGAGCTCCCCGATGAACTGTACCGGCTGACCGATGTGATCACCCCCAACCGCTCCGAGCTGGAGTTTCTGACGGGCCGTCCCGTGGAAGAGGGCGGGCTGGAGGCGTCGATGCGAAAGCTGTTGGAGCGGGGAGCGGGCTGCGTGGTGACCACCCTGGGAGCGGAGGGAGCCGCCTTCCTGTCGCCGGAGGGAGGATTTCGGCGGGTGAAGGGGTATGCGGTGGATGTGGTCGACACCACCGGTGCGGGGGATGCCTTCAACGCGGCTCTGGCATGCGGGCTGTCCGAAGGGATGGAACTGCCGGACGCGGTGGATTTTGCCGGCCGCACCGCCGCCCTGGCCGTCACCCGTCTCGGTGCCCAGGACGGGATGCCGCAGCGGAAGGAAGTCGAAGACTTTGCCAAACGGCTGAACGGAGGATGAACGGTGAAAAAGACGACGCTGTTAAACAGCCATCTTTCAAGGGTCATCAGCGAAATGGGCCACACGGACCGGCTGGTCGTGGCGGATGCCGGGCTTCCGATCCCGCGGGAAACGGAGCGGATCGACCTGGCGGTCCGGCCCGGATTGCCCGGTTTTCTGGAAACGCTGGAGGCGATCCTCACCGAGCTGGAGGTGGAGAAGGTGTATGTGGCCGAGGAGACGGGGAGAATCAGCCCCCAGCTGCATCAGGCGCTGAAGGAGATGTTTCCGGGGGCGGAGTGGGAAGAGGTCACCCATGAGGAATTGAAGGGGATGACAGAAGGGGCGAAGGCGGTGGTCCGGACCGGCGAATGCACCCCCTACGCCAATGTGATCCTGCAGGCTGGTGTTTCATTTTGAAGGGGGATGATCCCATGCCCGCGCATCTTTTGGAGATGAAAGGAATCCGGAAGGAATTTTCCGGTGTCCCGGTCCTCCGCGGCGTGGACTTTACGCTGTATCCCGGAGAGATTCACGCCCTCATGGGGGAAAACGGGGCGGGAAAATCGACACTGATGAAGATCCTCGCCGGAGTCCATCGGAAGGACGGAGGGGTCATCCGGATTGACGGGGAAGAGCGGGAGATTCCGAGCGCCCGGGAGGCGATGGGGCTGGGTGTCGCCGTCATCCACCAGGAACTGAACCTGATCCCCCATCTGACGGTGATGGAAAACCTGTTTTTGGGCCGGGAGATGGTTTTCGGGCGGACGGGATGGATCCGCTGGAGGCAAATGAAGGAGGAAGCCCGCAAGTGGCTGGAGCCCCTGGGACTCGAGGTGGATCCTTCCCGGGAAGTGGCTTCCCTGTCCGTGGGGGAGCAGCAGCTGGTGGAGATCGCCCGCGCCCTCTCCATGCAGGCCAGGATCCTGGTGCTGGACGAACCGACATCGGCTCTGACCAACCGGGAAATCGACACCCTTTTCCGAATCCTCCGCTCATTAAAGAAAAAGGGAGTGGGAATGATATACATTTCCCACCGGATGGAGGAGATCTTCGAAATCTGCGACCGGATTACGGTCCTTCGGGACGGCGAGTGGATCGGCACCCGGCGGGCGGATGAGATCGACGTGGATGAATTGATCCGGATGATGGTGGGGAGGGACATCAAGAACCACCACTTCCGGGAACCGGTGGAACCGGGGGAAGAGCGGCTGCGGGTGGAAGGGCTCACCCGGAAGGGGCAGGTGGAAGACGTCTCCTTTTCGATCCGGAGCGGGGAAATCGTCGGTCTGACCGGCCTGATGGGCGCCGGGCGGACGGAAGCGGCCCGCCTCCTCTTCGGCGTCGATGCCCCCGATCGGGGGAAGGTGTGGGTGGACGGAAAGGAGGTCCGGGTCCGACACCCGGCCGACGCCATCCGCGAAGGCATCGCCTTTGTGACGGAAAACCGGAAGGAGGAGGGATTGGTCCTGTCCCTTTCGGTCCGGGAAAACCTTTCCCTTCCCAATCTGGACGCCTTGTCCGCCCGCGGGGTGATCCGCGGCGAGAAGGAGAAGCGCCTGGTGGAGGAATCGATCCGGCGGTTGTCGATCAAAACCGCGGGGCCGGGGCAGGAGGTTCGTTTCTTAAGCGGTGGGAACCAGCAAAAGGTTGTCATCGGCAAATGGCTGGCCACCTCGCCCCGGGTGCTCATCCTGGATGAACCGACCCGGGGGGTGGACATCGGCGCCAAGGAGGAGATTTACCGGCTGATGAACCGGTTGACCCGGGAAGGCATGGCGATCCTGCTCATCTCTTCGGATCTCCCGGAGGTGTTGGGGATGAGCGACCGGGTGCTGGTGATGCACCGGGGGCGGATCGCCGCCGAATTCAAAAGAGAAGAGGCGACCCAGGAAAAAATTCTGGCCGCCGCCTCGGGAGGGTGCGCGTCATGAACAGTCTATGGAAGAATACAGGGGGACGGTTGGGCCTGTTTCAAAAGATCGGTCCCCTGATGGGCCTCGGTGCCATCGTCATCGTCCTGTCCTTCATCAGCGAGGACTTCCTGACCATCACCAACATTTTCAACGTATTGCGGCAGATTTCCATCAACGCCCTGCTCGCCTTCGGGATGACCTTCGTCATCCTGACCGGCGGGATCGATCTGTCCGTCGGATCCATCCTGGCCCTCTCCGGCGCCCTCAGCGCCGGTATGATCGCCGGGGGAACGGACCCAATCCTGGCCGTCCTCGCCGGGTTGGCGGCCGGCACCCTGATGGGAGCGGCCAACGGGCTTCTGGTGGCCAAGGGGCGGGTGGCTCCCTTTATCGCCACCCTGGCGACGATGACGATCTATCGGGGATTGACGCTGGTTTACACGGAAGGGCGTCCCATCACCTTCAGCAACGACGCCTTCTCCCTGTTGGGGAAGGGATATTTTCTCGAAATTCCCGTGCCGGTCATCTGGATGTTGCTCTCCTTTCTCATCCTTTACTATCTGCTTCGCAACACCACCTTCGGCCGCCACATTTACGCGGTGGGAGGAAATGAGGAGGCGGCCGTCCTCTCCGGGATTCGGACGGACCGGGTGAAGATCCGGGTCTATGCCATCAGCGGCCTGTTCGCATCCCTGGCGGGGATCATTTTGACCTCCCGCCTCAGTTCCGCCCAACCGACGGCGGGTGTGGCCTACGAGCTGGATGCGATCGCCGCCGTCGTCCTCGGGGGGACGAGCCTGTCCGGCGGGCGCGGTTGGATTGCCGGCACCCTGGTCGGCGCCATGATCATCGGGGTGCTGGACAACGGCCTCAACCTGCTGAATGTATCCTCTTTCTACCAGCAAGTGGTGAAGGGAGGGGTGATTCTGCTGGCGGTGCTGTTGGATCGGTCCCGGAATACCTGATGCATTGGATGAAAAGCTTAAAACCAGGAGGTATGCGAGGATGAAAAAGGTGTGGTTTTCCCTGTTGACGGCCGTGTTGGTCGTCGGATTGATCGCGGGCTGTTCCAGCCAGTCCGGCCTGGAGCAGCAGGAAGAGAAGCAGGATGACAGCGTGACGATCGGTTTTTCCATCTCGACGCTCAACAACCCCTTCTTCGTCACCCTGAAGGAGGGAGCGGAGAAGGCGGCCAAGGACTCCGGTGCGGAACTGATCGTCGTCGATGCCCAGGATGACAGCGCCAAGCAGTTGAGTGACGTGGAGGACTTGATCCAGAAGAAGGTGGACATTCTCCTGATCAACCCCACGGACAGCCATGCGGTTTCCAGTGCCGTGGAGTCCGCCAATCAGGCGGGAATTCCGGTGATCACCGTGGACCGTGAAGCCGAAGGCGGGGAAACGGTGGCCCACATCGCCTCCGACAACGTGTCGGGCGGGAAAATGGCCGGTGAATATATCCTGGAGCAGCTGGGCGGCAAGGGCAACATCGTGGAGCTGGAGGGAATCCCCGGAACCTCCGCCGCCCGGGACCGGGGCAAGGGATTCCACGAAGCCGTGGACGGCAAGCCGGGTGTGAAGGTGGTGGCTTCCCAGCCGGCGGACTTCAACCGGGCGAAGGGCCTGAACGTGATGGAGAACATCCTGCAGAGCCACAAGGACATCCAGGCGGTTTTCGCCCATAATGACGAAATGGCGTTGGGCGCGCTGGAGGCGATTCAAGGCGCCAAGAAAGAGATCCTGGTCGTCGGCTTCGATGCCATCGAGGATGCGGTGAAGGCCGTCGAAAAGGGAGACATGGCCGCCACCATCGCCCAGAAGCCGGAGGAGATGGGCCGGATCGCCGCGGAAGTGGCTGTCAAGGCCGCCAAGGGAGAGAAAGTGGATAAGTTTTATCCGGTGGAGCTGGAACTGATTACGAAGAAGTGATTTGTACGACAGACAAGCCGCGTTAAAGACGAAAAACCGCGGTGGGACGTAATCGGGAGAAAGACATTAAGTAGAGGAGAACATTACGTTCCGTGGGTTGCAGCTTTTGTTCACTTGAAGGCGGACAAACCATCGAGGCTGTTGACTTCTTGTTGTCAACAGCCTCAAGACTTGTCCGCAGGTTGATGAGATCATCTTGCAGCCACTCCGCCGTCAATCACCATTACGTGTCCCGTTATATAGCTGGCCTCGTCCGAGCACAACCAAGTGACTGAGTTTGCAATATCATTTGGATCACCAATCCGCTTGATTGGTATTTGAGACTCATATCGACTTTGTGTGATTCCGGTTTCGTTGAATACCCGCTCTAACATGGGCGTACGAATAGCTCCCGGACATACCGCGTTGATGCGAATATTGGAATGGGCATATTCAAGCGCAGCGGATTGTGTTAAACTGATCACTCCACTCTTGCTTGCCGAGTAAACGGCTGCATTTGGCGTGCCGCCCAAACCATTGATGGATGAGATATTCACAATCACTCCAGAGCCTTGTTTTAGCATCTGACGAATTTGATATTTCATGCAAAGCCAGACGCCTTTAAGGTTGATTGCCAGAGTTAAATCAAAATCGTCTTCTGGAATGTCCGCCGTGGGGGCCAGTTTTCCACCTATACCAGCGGCGTTGCATGCAAAGTCCAGACGCCCAAAACGATCGACGATTGTTCGCATCATCTTCTTCACTTGTTCGCCCACGGAAACATCCGCTTGAATCGCAATCGCCTCTCCACCCAAATTCCCGATCATTTCTTGGGTTTCAACAATCTTCTCTCTTGTGCGTCCTGCGACAATTACCTTTGCTCCTTTTTTTGCAAAAGCCAATGAAGTTGCTCTTCCTATTCCAGAACCGCCACCTGTAACCAAAACCACTCTACCAACAAATGGTTTCATGACCTCTTCACCTTCCCTCAGTAAATTCTTACTCGACACAGAGGTAGATTTGAAGTACACGATTCCGTCCTACAATGGCCTTCCAGGTATGATGGTTATCTTTTACGAGAAAAAAGACTTCCTGCGCTCTTTGTCAGCAATCTCAATAAATCGGTTGGGTCCGAGGAACTCACAAGCTACTCGAGTTTGATCTCGATTTGACGGGAGAGACTTTTAAACACAAATCTTCGAAACAACGACTTGCGCAATAAATCCCCTCGGATCCGCGGTCCAGATAAACAAACCTCCGATCCCCATGGGTGGGAGGGGTTCCGTCCCATGGAACACAAAAATGGAGGGCCGGTGCGCCCTCTTTCCTTTTTCCCTTTACGTGGAAAACGATTCCCTCTATTGCTTGGGCTTCATGTATTTCAGATAATAACCACCCAATATTAACAACACGACCGAAATCCCCCATTTGATTAAAGCATATTCGGGGAGCAAAACAGGTAAATTGATGAATACGGCGAGAATGATGAGAATTTTACCCAGGCAGCGTTTCATGGGACTCCTCCTTGTACCGCCGGTTTCCTCTCTCAGCCGGTTTTTCTGACAAATCATCCATCGAAGACAGTATGAAGCGAAACCCGTCCATCTCGGGCTCTTTACCTATGCACAGCGTTGTGTACCCATCGCGGACCCGACTTTGTATCGATTTTCTTCCGGAACGATACAACTCATATTTTCTTTGCTTTTTGCCGACGCCATTCTTGCAAAATCTTCTCCAGTTGAACAAGGTGCCGTTTTTGATGTTGCACCAAAAAGTACATCCATTGATATAAGTCGATCTTTCCCAGGTTTTGCACCGACATGCGCACGTGATACAACGTTCCCTGGCCTGCCGAAAGCGCGTCCAAAATGTCGAGGCATTGCTTCTGCTGTTTGTGGAGGGTGGCGCGAATTTCTTCAACAGGTACGTTTCCCGTCGGCTCCATGTGTTCGGGACGATCCCAGGAAAAAGCATCCGGTCGTGCAATGGATGCCAGACGATCCAGGTCGGTTTCCCCGTGGGGAACTTTTCCTTGTTCGTACCGCTTCAGCGCTTTTTCCTTTGCGGATAATGATCATCAAAAAGTGGTTGGTGAGCGTGATATGCTCCAATACCTCACGGATCGACCAGCCGCCGTCCCTTGGCTTGTAGGTTAGTGATCCGGCGGGCAGATCAAACCATCGATCGAGCTGCTCCAAGGTATCCACAAGATCCCTGCGGATTTTTTCGATTGCATCGGATACTTTCATGTTGTTTCACCGTTCCCCGATTGATAATTATATTCTTCGAATTCGTTGAAAAACGATACCAGGAGAAGCGGGTGTATGAAAAGGCTTTTGCTGTCGCAACGAAACAGGGCGGCACACTCCCTACCGGCTCCTCGGAAAAGATAGGGTCAGAATGAAAGGGTGGTTCTTCTCTGACCTGCTGCAATTTCGAGAGATTTGAAAGGAAAAAAGCGAAAAAACGCAGAAAAAAATCATATGTGCAGTTTACAAATCGGGTAACTGTATCTCTACTGCATCCTTGAATTACTTGGAAAGAAGGGATCAAAAATTCGACGAACACTGCCTTCACCCATTGCGGAACAATTGGCTTTGCCCGTCATCGCAGCGCCGATGTTTCTCGTCTCCAGCCCCGAACTGGTCGTGGAATGCTGCAAAGCAGGGATCATCGGTTCCTTTCCTTCTTTAAACGCCCGCACCGTTGATGTGTTGGACGACTGGATGACGCACATCGCGGAAGAGCTGAGAAAAGCCCGGGAGGACCAGCCGGACCGTCGGATCGCTCCCTGGGCGGTCAATTTGATCGTCCACCGGACCAATCCGCGGTATGAGGCCGATCTGGAACTGATCCGAAAGCACCGCCCGCCGGTCGTCATCACCTCCCTCGGCAATCCCGCGCCGGTGGTCGACGTCGTGCACGGGTACGGAGGACTCGTCTTTTCCGACGTCAGCACCCTGGTCCACGCCAGGAAGGCGGCGGGTTCCGGCGTCGACGGCCTGATCCTGGTCTGTTCCGGGGCGGGGGGGCATGCCGGAAGGATCAATCCCTTCGCCTTTGTCGGGGAGGTTCGCCGCTTCTGGGACGGAATCCTTATCCTGGCCGGTTGTCTCTCCAGCGGACGGGATGTTTTCGCCGCCCGGGCGATGGGGGCCGATCTGGCTTACATGGGGACCCGGTTCATCCCCTCCGCCGAAAGTTTTGCGAGTGACGAATACAAAGAGATGCTGATCCAGTCCGACCTGGACGATTTGATTTACACGGACGCCTTCAGCGGTGTGCACGCCAACTTCCTCAAGCCCAGCATCCGGAGGGCCGGCCTGGATCCGGATCGCCTTCAAAGGAAAGAATCCGTCGATTTTTCCCACCTGGACCAAACCAATGCAAAGGCCTGGAAAGATATCTGGTCTGCCGGACAGGGAGTGGGGAGAATCGAACGGGTGCAACCCGTTTCCGAAATCGTGGCGGATCTCAAGCGGGAATACGACGAGGCCCTTAAAGAGTTCCGTCACGCCCTCCCTTGATTCGCCCGCGAAGGGCGTTTTTTCTTAGAAACGGATCGATTGCGGGGGCCATGTTCGAGGACTTGATTCACAAACCGCTGGACGGTCTAAAAATGCGGTTGGTCGACCGGAAGCTGACGATTCCAGGCGGAATGGGCCGGGTGGAAGAAGCGAGTTTTTCCTTTAACGAGCCTGCAACGGAAGAGGAGATTCAGGGCTTCATCCGTCGCACGGGATTCCGGATGATTACCGGACATTTCTCCGGCACTTCGACGGGGCCGCCCTTTTCCAGCAGCGGTACGGAGGCCGGATGGAACTGTGCGGTTTGTTGATGTTGAGAACAGGCTGGGCATCCGGTTTTTCCTGGATACTGGTATCCCAACGGCCGTCAAGACGGTCAATTTGATGATTGACGGCGCAAAAGCGAAGAAGGGTGAAAGGGATCGTCTCATAGGGCGGGATTCCGGCTTCGTGCAGGATGCCCGATATCTCGCTTTGAATTTTGCGCTCTGGCTGGACCGATTCATCGTCGTCCAAGGGGTCAGGTTCTGGAAATGGATTCGAATGGACGCGGACCGTTACCATTCTCCCTGCGGGCCGGAAATCAGTCACCCCTCCGCCAAACCGGAATGAGGCGTCCCTTCCTGCGGCGGACTTCGCCTGAATAAAGAAGGGTCCGGTATGACCAGACCCTCCGGAATTGAGGCCCGGGCTGCCCGGACCGGCCTGTCATTTTTTCTTTCCTTTTCCGAACAGGCCGATGGCCGCCCCCTCACGGGTCGAATCCGCCGCGCCGATGTAGAGGCCGGACCGGTGATCGATCCAGATGCTCTGCACGTTTCCGATGTTGACGGGCGCGCTTTCCCACCGGTGGCCGAGTTCTTGGAGCCGGCTGCGGGCCTGCTCGGGAACCCCTTCTTCCCAGCGGATGTCGGGATAGAGGTTGCTGTAGATCCGCGGTTCTTCAATGGCCGCTTTGAGCGGCATGCCGTACTCCAGCTTGTTGAAGATCACCTGGAAGACGGAGGCGATAATCGTCGAGCCGCCGGGGGAGCCGACGGTCATGACCGGCTTTCCGTTCCGGAACACGATGGTGGGGGTCATGGAGCTCATCGGCCGCTTGAAGGGCCGGACTTCGTTGGGGCCGCCGGGAACGGCGTCGAAGTCGGTCAGCTCGTTGTTCAGCAGGATGCCGTACTCCGGAACCATGATCCCGCTTCCGAAGAGCTGCTCGATCGTGGTGGTGTAGGAAACCAGGTTGCCCCACCGGTCGGCCACGGTGAAGTGGGTCGTCTGGCCGATCGGCCGGTCATCGGGTTGGGCGGAGGCCGGTTTGTTCCCGTTTTTCCCTTCGTATTTCCAGGGATCCCCGGGTTCCACCTCCGGGTTGGCCCGATCCATCGATACCAGGGCGGCCCGTTTCCGGATGTATTCCGGATGGAGCAACCCCTTCATCGGGACATCGACAAACTCCGGATCACCGATGTAAGCCCCCCGGTCGGCATAGGCCAGGTGCATCGCTTCGGCAAACAGGTGATACTTTTCCGGGGAACGGACGTCGTATCGTCTCGCTTCCAGTTCTTCCAGCAGCTTCAGGATCTGGATCGCGGTGAGGCCGCCGGAGCTGGGGGGCGGCATGGACACGATCTCGTAATCCTTGAAGGTTCCCCGGACCGGCCGATCCATCGTGACGCGGTAACGCTTCAGATCGTTCAATGTCATGCTGCCGCCGTGCTCACGAACGGTCCGGGCGATCGCTTCGCCCACTTTTCCCCGGTAGAAGACGTCGGTTCCGTGTTTTTGGATCAGGCGCAGGGTTTTGGCCAGATCCTTCTGAACCAACAGATCCCCTTCCTTCAGGGGTTTTCCGCCGGGGAGGAAAACATCCCTGGCGGCGGTCCTGGCCAGCTTTTCCTTATTCTCCTCGATGGCATCCGCCAACACCCAGTTGACCTTCACTCCCCTTTCCGCCAAGCGGATGGCGGGATCGATCAGTTTGGAAAGGGGACGGGTTCCCCACCGGTCCAGGGCGGTCTCCAATCCCTTCAAGGTGCCGGGGACGCCCACCGCATTCCCGTGGGTGTGGCGCTCCGGAAAGGGAATCACGTTTCCGTCCTCGTCCAGGAACATGTCGGGTTTGGCTCCCATCGGAGCCCGTTCCCGGCTGTTGACGATAGAGACCTTTCGGGTCTCGGCGTCGTAGACCATCATGAAGCCGCCCCCGCCGATTCCGGACATCATCGGCTCCACCACGTTTAACACAAACTGAATCGCCACCGCCGCATCCACGGCGTTTCCGCCCTGGCGCAACACATCCGCCCCCACCTGGGTCGCTAGGGGGTGGGCGGTGACCACCATCCCCTCCTCGCCCACCGCCACCTGCCGGTGAGGGGCGGAGGAGCGCTTCGCTTCCACCAGGGTAGATGGAATCGCCAGGGAAAGGGTCAGCAACAGGGAACACAGGATACCCAGAATCGGTTTCCAGCGAAGTCTCATCATATTCCCCCCGTTTCTGTAATTTTCCAAAAGGGCGGGGCGCGTCAACCTTCACCCGCTGAATGGCACCTTTATAACTTTCGAGTTTTTGGGCAAAAATCCTTCCGTTTCAGGAAGCCGAAGGAAGACGGGGGATGAGGGAGCTGCCCTCCCTTGACAGGAACCGGGGAAACCCATACCATACAGTGCAACCGGTTTGAAGGGCGATGAATGGGGGAGAAGGATTTCGCATACAAGGACCGGGAAACATCACGGCGCATTTCAGGAAGGGGGAGAAACGATGGACGAACGGGAGAAATTTGACGGGTTCCGGAACGAGACCCTGGTGATCCACGCCGATGAAGAGGTGGTTGAGGACGGGACGGTGGCGCCGGCGATTTATTATTCCGCCACCTTTCGCGCCCGGGATGCCGCCGAATTCAGGGAGATGGCGAGCACTTCCCGTCATCCCAGGTACTACACCCGTTACGGCAATCCGGTGCACGAGCGCGTCGCCAAGGTGATCGCCGGGCTGGAAGGAACGGAAACGGCGATCATGACCGGCTCCGGCATGGGGGCGATTGCCACGACCCTGCTGGCCCTGGTCCAGGCCGGGGATCATGTGATCGCGCAGACGCGGCATTATATGGGTACCGCCAAGATCATGGACGAGATGCTTCCCAAATTCGGGGTGGAGGTCACCCTGGTGGAGCAGACGGACGTCGGCGCCTTTGAAAAGGCCGTCCGGCCCAACACCAAGCTGATCATGCTGGAGTCGCCGGCCAATCCGACGATGGTGGTGACGGATATCGCCGCCGTGACGGAACTGGCCCGGCCGCACGGGATTATCGTCGTGGCCGACAACACCTTTGCCACGCCGATCAACCAGCGCCCCCACGATCTGGGGGTGGATGTGGTGGTGCACAGCGCCACCAAATACCTGGGAGGCCATCACGATTTGACGGCGGGCGTCATTTGCACGCGGGAAGACTTGGCCGAGCGCATCTGGCAGACCCATATCTCCCTGGGATCGTCCTTTCGCCGATGGATGCCTGGCTGCTGCTTCGGGGGCTGCGCACGCTGCCGGTCCGGGTGGAACGGATCAATGAGAACGCCCTCGCCCTGGCCCGCTTTCTGGAGGAGCAGCCGCAGATCGAGCGGGTGCACTATCCCGGGCTGCCCAGCCATCCGCAGCATGAACTGGCGAAACGCCAGATGCGCGGTTTCGGGGGCATGATGGCCCTGGAAATCAAGGGGGGGTATGAGGAGACGGCCCGTTTCGTCTCCGCCCTGGACCTCCCGATGAACGCCGTCAGCCTGGGCGGGGTGGAATCCCTGGTGGTCCATACGGCGGCGATGTGGGGCGGAGTGATGACCGAGGAGCAGATGAGGAAGGCCGGGATTCAGCCCAATTACGTGCGCTTTTCGGTGGGACTCGAGCATGTGGAGGATCTGAAGGCGGACTTGTGGCAGGCGCTGCAGAAGATTTAAAGGGGAAGAAGTTCCGAAGGCGAGGGGAGCACCCGGATGGCAAGGCGGGTCCGCGCTCTGAAGACGCGCGGCCGGGGCGGACGGGCCTGCAACCTTGAACCTGAACCGGGTTCGGAATCGGGAAACTGCGGGCGGCCGGTTGGCTGAATCAGGAACAGGAATGAAAAAAGGCCCATGCGAGGCCTTTTTCATTTGCAAACAGGAGGCCGCCTTCCACTCCATCCGCTTTCAACTCCCGGATCGAACGGAGGCGGGGACGGAGGGCAGCCTTTCCCGGCGAACCGCGATAACTTGTTTTTTCTGTCTAATGTTTTTAGATGGTTTATTTTGAATATTTTATAAAGACTGTTGACTTTCCTATATGAAATCATATACGATTTAAATATGAAAGGGACAATCAGCAAACAGAAGTTGGCCTACGAGCTGATCCGCGAGCGGATTCTCGACGGAACCTATCCGCCCGGCACGCGGATCGTCCTGGACGCGGTGGCCAAGGAGATCGGCACCAGCTCCATCCCCGTCCGGGAAGCGATTCGTCGCCTGGAAGCGGACGGGCTGATCGAGTATCAGCCCTTCGCCGGAGCCCGGGTCGCTCCGATGGATGAAACCGCTTATGTCCAGAGCCTGAACGTGTTGGCGGTGCTGGAGGGATACGCGACGGCCCTGAGCGTTTCCCGGCTGACGGAGGAGGATTTTCGGCGGCTTGTCGAGATCAACGAATCGATGAAGGAGGCTTTGACGGACTTCGATTTTGTCCGGTTCGGGAACCTGAACCGGGATTTTCACCAGACGATTTTGGAAAGGTGCGAAAATGACGTCCTGAAAGAGCAGGTGCGGCAGATCTGGGGGAAGCTGGACGCCGTCAGGCAGCGCGGGGTGTGGCACGTTCCCTCCCGGGCCAGGGAATCCATCGACGAACACGAGCATCTCGTAGAACTGATGAGGAACAAAGCGTCCGCCGAGGAGATCGAGAAGGCGGCGCGGCAGCACAAGTTGAACACGGCGACCGCGTTCCTGAATCGCCGGGAGCGATCCGTCTAGGGAAGGAGGAGGCAAGAGATGAAAAACGTTGACCGGTTGCGCGGTTCGGTTTGTCCGGTGGTCACCCCCTTTAACGAGAGGGATGAAGTGGACGAAGAGAAGTTGAGAGAACTGATCGATTGGCAGCTTGAAAACGGGACCCACGGGATTTCGGTGACCGGCACCACGGGAGAACCCAGCTCCCTCACCCTTGAGGAGAGGGAGCGGGTGATGGCCGTCGCCGTGGAACACGTGGCCGGGCGAGCCCCCGTCATTCTGGGGACGGGGTCCACCAACCACAAGGAAACGCTCTATCTGACCAAAAGGGCGGAGGAGCTGGGGGCCGATGCGGCGCTGGTGATCGTCCCCTACTACAACAAACCCTCCCAGGAGGGGCTGTACCAGCACTTCCGCCGCGTGGCGGAGTCCGTGGACATCCCCATCATTGTCTACAACATTCCCGGCAGAACCGCCGTCAACATGGAACCGGAGACCCTCGCCCGCCTCCGGGAAGCTTGTCCCAATGTGGTGGGAGTGAAGGAGTCCAACAAGAATTTTGAACAGGTCAGCCACGTCCTGAGGTTGTGCGGCCGCGATTTCCTGGTCTATTCCGGGATCGAGACCCTCTGCTATCCGATCCTGGCCGTCGGAGGCGCCGGTTTTATCAGCGCCACCTGCAACGTTTTGCCGCGGGAGATGTCCAAATTGTATGAACTGGTGCGCGACGGCCGCTGGCAGGAAGCGATCGACCTGCATTACCGGCTGCTCCCCCTGAACGACGCCCTGTTCTGGGAGACCAATCCGGGACCGCTGAAGACCGCGTTGGGGATGATGGGGAAAATCCATCCCGCCCTTCGCCTGCCGCTGGTTCCCCCGAATGAGGAGATGCAGGCCAAATTGCGGGAGATTTTGCGGATGTACCAACTCGTGGAGTAGGAGGCGATGAAGTGAAACACGCTCGATATCTGTACCGGGGACGGGTTCGGAACGGACGGGTGGAGGACGGAATGCTGGTGGATGAGAGCGGGCTGCGGCTGGCCATGGATGAGGTGGAGGCCTGGCTGCCTCCGGTGATACCCAACAAGATGATCGGTGTCGCCCTCAACTTTGCGGATCACGCGGAAGAATTGGGGCTTGCCATGCCCGAGGAACCGGTGCTGTTCATCAAACCCAACAGCTCGCTGATCGGCCACCGGTCGCCGGTGGAATATCCCCGGGGCATCCGCCACATGCACTACGAGGCCGAATTGGTGGCCGTGATCGGCCGACCGGGGCGCAACATCCGACGGGAAGAGGCACTGGATTACGTCCTCGGGTATACGATCGCCAACGACGTGACGGTGCGCGATTTCGTGGGCAACATGTACCGGCCCCCGATCCGCGCCAAGGGACAGGATACCTTCGGACCGATGGGGCCCTTCCTGGTGGACAAGGAGGATGTGCCCGATCCGGGAAATCTGGCGATCCGGACCTATGTCAACGGCCGGTTGCGGCAGGAAGGGCACACGTCGGACATGATCTTTTCCGTGGAGGATCTGATCGCCTTCATCAGCTCCTTCATGACGCTGGAGCCGGGGGACATGATCTGGACCGGAACCCCGAAGGGGATCTCCCCGGTGGAGCCGGGGGACGTGATGCGCGTGGAGATCGAAGGGATCGGGGTGCTGGAGAATCCGGTGGTTCTCTCTCCCCACACGAATGTGCCTACCGAGAAGCAGGAGGTGTGACAAGCGATGACATCCCCCCTTTCTTCCGTCCGAACGGAACAAGTGCAGCAGTACATCGGCGGGCAGCGGGTCGCCGCTTCCGGCGGGGAGACCTTTGAGACGGTGAATCCCGCCAACAATCGGCCCATCACCACCGTTCCCGCCGGGGACGAGCGGGACATCGACCGGGCCGTGGCCGCGGCGAAGGAAGCCTTCGACAAGGGGCCCTGGCGGAAGATGAAAGTGGCCGAACGCGTCGAGATCCTGGAGCGGATCGCCGACGGCATCCTGGAGCACGCCGAGGAGCTGGCCCGGCTGGAGACCCTGGACACCGGCCTGCCCATCAAGCAGACCCGGGGCCAAATCCGCCGGGCGGGGCAGAATTTCCGCTTCTTCGCCGACATGGCCCGCCATCACCTGACCGGGGAGACTTATCCCGTGGACGGGACCTTTCTCAATTACACCGTCCGCCGTCCTGTCGGCGTCGCCGGGCTGATCACCCCCTGGAACACCCCGTTCATGCTTTCCACCTGGAAATTGGCGCCCTGTCTGGCGGCGGGGAACACCTGCGTGCTGAAGCCCGCCGAGTGGTCCCCCCTGACCATCGACCGGTTCACCCGCATCGTGGAAGAGGCCGGGTTGCCTCCGGGCGTGTTCAATGTGGTCCACGGGTACGGGGAGACGGCGGGTGCGGCCCTGGTGCGCCATCCCGACGTCCAGCTGATCTCCTTCACCGGGGAGACGCGCACCGGGATGGAAATCATGCGAAACGGCGCCGATACCCTGAAGCGGTTTTCCATGGAACTGGGCGGAAAATCCCCGGTGATCGTCTTTGAGGACGCGGATCTGGACCGGGCCCTGGATGCCGCCGTCTTCGGCGTTTACTCCCTCAACGGCGAACGCTGCACGGCGGGATCCCGTCTGTTTCTCCAGGAGTCCATCTATGAACCCTTCGTGGAGAAGCTGAAGGAGAGGGTGCGGCGCATCCGGGTCGGCGATCCCTTCGACGAGCGGACCGAACTGGGCCCCCTGATCCACCGGGAGCACCTGAAGCGGGTGCGGGGGTACCTGGAGACCGCCCGCGAAGAGGGAGCGGAGATCGCGGTGGGGGGCGGCACCCCGGCGGGGCTCGAGGAGGGCAATTATCTGGAGGCCACCCTGATCCTCGGCGTCCGCAATGAGATGCGGGTGGCCCAGGAGGAGATTTTCGGCCCCGTCCTCACGGTGATCCCCTTCCGGGAGGAAGAGGAGGTGATCCGGAAGGCCAATGATGTGATCTACGGCCTCGCCGCCTACGTGTGGACGGAGAACCTGGAGCGGGCGCACAATGTGGCCCAGTCGATCGAATCGGGGATGGTTTGGATCAATTCTCAGAACGTTCGAGATCTTCGGACCCCCTTCGGCGGAAGCAAATACAGCGGGATCGGACGGGAGGGAGGCACGCACAGTTTTGAGTTTTTCACCGAAGTTCAGACGGTTCACGTCGCCTTGGGCAAGCATGCGATTCCCCGTTTTGGAGCCGAGTGAGAAACTGGCGGGAGGTGTTGAGTATGCCTGCGCGTACCGGTGAACAGTATGTGGAGGAGTTGGACCGGAGAAACATCGAGGTGTGGATCCACGGGGAGAAAGTGGAGGGAAAGATTTCGGAGCATCCGGCCTTCCGGAACATCGTGCGCAGCCTGGCGGAATTGTATGACCTGCAGCACCATCCGGACCTCCGGGATGAGATGACCTATGTCTCCCCGCTGTCGGGCGAAAGGGTGGGCATGTCCTTCCTGATTCCGAAAACCCGGGAGGATCTGGAGAAGCGCCGCAAAATGATGAAGCGGTGGGCGGATCATTCCGGCGGGATGATGGGGCGGTCCCCCGATTACCTGAACAGCGCCCTGATGGCCTGCGCCGCCGCGGCGGACTTTTTCGCCGAGGACGATCCCCGCTACGGGGAAAACGTCCGGAATTATTACCAGTACATCCGGGAAAACGATCTCAGCCTCACCCACACCTTGATCCATCCCCAGGCGAATCGGTCCGTCAGCGCTTCCAAACAGAAGGACCCCTTTTTGGCGGCCCGGATCGTGGAGAAGAACAGCAAGGGCGTGGTGATCCGGGGGGCTCGGATGTTGGCCACCCTGGGCGGAGTGACCGACGAGATCATGGTGTTTCCCTCCACCCTACTGAAAGCCGGCAAGGAGGATGATCCCTACGCCTTCGCCTTCGCCATCCCCTGCGATACGCCCGGACTCAAGTTCCTGTGCCGGGAGAGCTTCGATTATGGAAAGACGCCCTTCGATCATCCCCTGGGCGCCCAGTTTGAAGAGATCGACTCCGTGGTGATCTTCGACGACGTGCTGGTGCCCTGGGACCGGATTTTCATGCTGGGCAACGCGGAGATCGGCAACCGGCTGTACCGGGAAACCAACGCCGTCGTCCACATGGCCCACCAGGTCGTGACCAAAAACGTGGCCAAGACGGAGTTCATCCTCGGCGTGTTGGCCAAGATGGTGGACATGGTGCAGATCGACCGCTTTCAGCACGTGCAGGAGAAGTTGGCGGAAGTGATCATCGTCCTGGAGGCGATGAGGGCTTTCCTCCGGGCGAGCGAAGTGGATGCGAAGATCGACCGGTGGGGGATGATGACCCCGGATTTCGGCCCTCTGAACGCGGCCCGGAACTACTACCCCCGCATCTATCCCCGCTTTGCGGAAATCGTCCAGCAGCTGGGGGCGAGCGGCCTGATGGCGATACCCACGGAGGCCGATTTCAAAGGGGGTCTGCGCCCGGAGATCGACAGGTACCTGCAGGCCGCCAATGCCGAAGCGGAGGAGCGCGTAAAGCTGTTCCGCCTGGCGTGGGACATCGGCGTCAGCGCCTTCGGGGGGCGTCAGGTCCTGTACGAGCGGTTTTTCTTCGGCGATCCGGTTCGCATGGCCGGTGCGCTGTACCAGTCCTACGACAAACGGCCCTACATGGAGAAGGTGGAGCGGTTCCTTGAGCGGGCCGGCATGCGGGCCCAGGATCGGGCGGAAGTGAGATGACGGTCGGTTCTGTCCGGGGAAGGGAGGAAACTTCAATAAGGAGGGAATCGCCGTGTCGGAAGAGGTCAATGTGATCCGTGTGGCCCACGTGGAGCTGAGGGTGAAGGATCTGGAGCGATCCCAGGAATTTTACGTGGACAAGCTGGGCCTGATCGAAACCGCCCGGGAGGAAGGCCGCCTCTATTTGCGGGGGCTGGAAGAGCGCGTCCACCACAGTTTGGTGCTGGTCGCTTCGGAGCGGCCCGAGGTGGGACACATCGCCTACCGGGTGGAAAAGCCGGAGCACCTGGATATCCTGGAATCCCGCTTCCGAAAGCAGGGACTAAGCCCCGTGTGGGTCGAAGCCGGGGAGGAGCGGGGCCAGGGACGGGCGCTGCGCGTTCAGGATCCCCTGGGACTACCCCTGGAATTCTTCTGCGAAATGGAAGCGGTTCCAAGGATGCTCCAGCGCTACGACATGTACCGCGGAGCCCGCATCATGCGGATCGATCACGTCAACTGCATGGTTTCGGATGTGCAGAAGGGTTACGATTGGTACACCGGAGAGCTGGGCTTCTCCTGCTCCGAATACACGGAGACTGATGACGGAGGGCTTTGGGCCAGTTGGCTGTTCAGGAAGCCCAATGTCCACGACCTCGCCCTGATGAACGGGCGCGGCCCGCGGCTGCACCACGTGGGGTTCTGGGTGCCGGAGCCCCTGAGCATCCTCCACGCCTGCGACGTGCTCGCGGCCACGGGGGATGCGGGGAAGATCGAACGGGGGCCCGGCCGGCACGGCTTGTCCAACGCCTTTTTCCTCTACCTGCGGGATCCCGATGGCCACCGCGTCGAGCTGTACACGGGTGATTACCTGACGGCGGACCCGGACTGGAAGCCGATCCGCTGGCACATCAACGATCCGCGCCGGCAAACCTTCTGGGGACAAGCGGCCCCCGACAGCTGGTTCCAGGAGGCCACTCCCGTGTCATCGGTGAGGGACGGAAAGACGATTCCCCTTGAGGAGCCGGTGCTGTCGCAACACAAACCCCAGTTCCTCATCTGACCGCTGAAAAACCGGACGTCGGGATGGATTTTCCGCCTCGGCGCCGAACCGCAGGGGGCGCTCGGCGGAAAATCGCCCTTCCCGGCGCTTGGAAATCTGCTTGATTGGTTCTTCTTTTCCGATATTTTTTCAAACTATTTTGTAATTTTTCCGAAGGAGGGATGGACATGCTGGGGATGGACGACGGGATGATCGCCCTCGCCTGGTTGGGAACCGTGCTGTCCGCCGTCTTTTGCGTCCTGTACGGGATGATGCGATGGAATCAAGGAGGGGATTCCGAATGAACCTGCCCTTGCTTATCGGGATCATCATCGTCTATATGGCGATCATGTCCTGGCTGGCCTATCTGGGGAACAAGCAGACGAGGACCGCCGAAGACTACCTGGTGGCCGGCCGGAGGATTCACCCGCTGGTGATGGCCCTCTCCTACGGGGCGACGTTTATCAGCACGTCGGCCATCATCGGATTCGGCGGGGCGTCCGCCCTGTACGGGTTCGGCATGCTGTGGCTGGCCTTTTTGAACATCATCGTGGGGATCTTCGTCGCCTTTGCCGTCTTCGGCGTGCGCCTCAGGAAGATGTCCAGCAATCTGAGGGCCACCACCTTTCCCACCCTGTTGGGGGAGCGGTACCAGTCCAAATTCATTACCGTCTTTTCCGGGCTGATGATCTTTCTGTTCATGCCCGCCTATACCAGCATCGTGCTGATCGGCGGCGGGCGGTTCCTGCAGGAAACCCTGAAGGTGGATTTCAACATCGGGCTGATGCTGCTGGCGATTATTGTCGGACTGTACGTCATCACCGGCGGATTGAAGGCGGTCATGTACACGGATGCCTTTTGCGCCCTGGTGATGACGGTGGGGATGGTGTTCCTCCTGTTCAGCAGCTACTCCGCGGTGGGCGGGGTGATCGACGGGCATGAGGGCTTGTCGGCGATGCGGGACCTGGTGCCGCAAGCCCTTGCGGAGCAGGGGCACCGGGGTTGGACGGCCATGCCCGAGTTCGGCTCCCCCCTCTGGTGGACCTTGGTCAGCACCCTGATCATGGGCGTCGGCATCGGGGTTCTGGCCCAGCCCCAGCTGGCGATGCGGTCGATGACCGTGACCGACAATCGCGCCTTGTACCGGGCGGTGCTGATCGGCGGCGTGTTCATGTTTTTCATGACCGGCACCGCCTTCATGGCTGGTCCCCTCAGCAACCTCTACTTCCATGAGACCCAGGGGAAAATCTCCGTCGATGTGGCGGGAGGAAACATCGATCTGATCATGCCGATCTTCATCAACCAGATCATGCCCGAATGGTTCTTGTACCTGTTTACCCTCACCCTGCTGTCTGCGGCGATCTCCACCATCAGCTCCCTGATTCACGTGCAGGGGGCGGCCTTCGGGGAGGACATTTTGAAAACCCTGGGCGTCAAGTCCGCCAAAGGCTCCCTCAATCTGTCCAAAATCGGCGTGCTGGTCGGCGTCGTCGCCGCCGTGATCCTCGCCTACATCCTTCCGGGCAGCGTCATCGCCCAGGCGACGGCTTTCTGGTTCGGCATCTGCGCCGCCGGTTTCCTGCCGGCCCTGATCGGCGCCCTCTACTGGCGGAATGCCACCCGGGCAGGGGCCGCCGCCAGCATCGTGACCGGATTTGCCGTCAGCATCTTCGGGTTTCTGTTTCTCCACCAGAAGGAAGCGGCGGCGATCGGCCTCTCCAAAGCGCTGTTCGGGAAAGAAACCCTTCTTCCGTATCCGTGGACCCATGTGGACCCCCTCTTTTACGCCTTTCCGATCGCCGCCGTCGTCTTCGTGACGGTGAGCTGGTTGACCCGGGCCTCCATCGCGCCGGTCCGCGAGCAAATTCAGCGCAGTTTTGCCGGATTGGGAGGGAGCGTATCGGCGGAGAGCCGCGAGGCGGGGAAGATGTGACGGGACCCTTCGAGCGTGTGACGTGCGGTTTGGAGGGGGCGTGGCGCCGATGCCGTTGCTTCTAGCGTCGGACGGGGCGGACCCCTTCGGGTCGACTTGTTCACCCACAAAGACGCCCCTGCAAGCGCCATATGCGCAGCAGGGGCGCGGTTTTTTCAATGTGTTATTGAGGCAAGGTGACGCAGGCCTCGTCGTCGTAGTAGAGGTCCCGGCCGAGCTTGACCGGTCCGGTGAAGAGAGGCTGCGGTTTTTCCGCCAGTTCCAAGCGGAAGACGGTGCTCATGTAGAAGGGAACGTCGGGCTCCTTGACCGGGACCGGCGCCATGCGCGCCACCGGGTAGCCCTGGGCGACGATGTTTTCCAGCTGGTAGTCCTGGAAGGCGCCCAGCATGTCCGTGATGGCGAAGCCCATGTCGAGGATGCCCTGCTGGATCTTCCGCCACTTCCGCCAGGAGGCTTCCAGGTAGGAAAGGCCGAAATACCCCGAGGCGCCCGGCCCGCGCAGTCCCTCCGTACAACGGCTCAAAAAGAGCAGGAGGCCCTTGACGGTTTCGACCGGATCCGTGAAGAAGACGTCAAACTGCTCCCGGAAGTGAGAGGGCAATCCCTCCTGCACGTTGTAGGATTCGACCTGGAGGTGATCCCATCCCCGATCCTTGGCCACGTCGCGGATGAATTGGATGATGCGCTCGTCCACATCCAGGACGCCGATTCGTCGCGGCAGTCCCGAGAGGGCCGCTGCCACGGAGGTGAGATCGTCATCTCCGAGAAGCAGCAGGTCGCGTCCCGCCAGATCCCCTCTTTCGGCCATGAGGGCAAGCCGCAGCACGGTGGTTTCCGGCGTCACATACCCCTGATCGAAGTCGGGCGTGGCTTTGGGGCGCATGTCCACGATCTCCTTGAAATCCTGAAGGACACGGTCAAAGGGGGGCCGAAGCACGATGCCGCGACCCGAGCAGGCCCCGCAGCGCTGTTCATCCACCCGGTCCAGTCCCAACGCTTCCACCTGTCGCCGACCCGCTTCGGTGATGACGAATCGGTCTTCCTCGCAGGCGACCAGCTCATGCATCAAGAGTTCCTGCAAGGCCTCCAGAACCTGATGGGTTTGGGCTTGTCCCGCCCGCATCAGTTCCCAGAAGGATTTCGGTCCGAAGCGGAGCGTGCGGAGCAGAAGGACATGGACCCGACGTGCATCCATTGCCGTATCTGTTGTTGCCATCAACACCGCTCCTTTCCCCTTTCAGGAACGTCGATATGCCAAAAAAATATTATAGGGTGCATTCTATTGCTTGTCCACCGAGCCGGGGTGGGACCGGAAGGGCTGTGATAAGCGTTCAGTCCCCCCAGCGGAAGAACCGGGCCGCCAGGATGCCGGAGACGATCGCGATTCCGGCGAGGACGGCCACATGGATTCCGTAATCCCACAGAGGCGCCTTGTTCCAGGTTCCGCGCAACAGCTCCACCACGTAATAGAGCGGGAGGATCTTGGCCGCCGTTTGCAAATAGGAGGGCATCATTTCCAGGGGGAAGGTGGCGCCGGACAAAAAGAGCATCAGGTTGAGGAGCAGGGAGCCGATGGCGGCGGCGGACCGGTTGTCCCGGGCCAGGGACGTGACGAACATGCCGAAGGGAAAGAGGGCCAGGACGGACAGGAGCAGCGCGGCCGCCACGCTGCCGGGATACTTGGGCGCTTCCAAATCGTAAAACACCCACCCGAAGCCCGCGAGGATGAGGGCGCTCACAAGGAAGACGAAGGCGCCGCAGAGCATGTGGGCTCCCAACACCATCTGCGGACGGAGGGGAGTGGCCTGATACCGGCGGAGAATTCCCTGGACGCGGTACATCACCAGTGCGGTTCCGATGGTGAAGAGCGCCGTCGTCAGCAGATTGACCCCGATCCAGGAGGGGACGTACATGTTGCTGTAGCTGAGTCCTCCCGGCATCCTTTGATCGCCGAAGAGGGAGCCGAACAGCCAGATCATCAGGATCGGAAAGAGAAAGGTCCAAAACACGTTCTGTTTATCCCGGAAAAACAATTTCATTTCCATCCAGGTCAGCCGGGCCACGATGCTCACGCCGATTCCTCCTTCACCAGGGAGACGAAGAGATCGTCCAGGTTTCCCGTTTCAAAGCGAAAGGCTTCAATCTTCCAGCCTTCCCGGTCCGCCAGCAGGAAAAGCTGCAGGGAAGCCGCCTGCAAATCCCGGGCATAGATCCGGAATATCCGGTCTTCCCGCTCCACCTTGGTCACTCCGGGCAGGGAAAGCAACGGCTGTTCGTCCGCTTCCGGCGATTCAAAGCGCAGGTGCCTCACTTTGCCCCAGGTCGCCACCAGCCGCTGCGGGGTGTCGATGGAGAGGACCCGCCCCCGGTGAAACATCGCCACCCGGTCGCACAGACGCTCCGCTTCTTCCATGTAATGGGTGGTCAGGACGATCGTTTTCCCCTCATCCCGGAGCTTCAGGATCAGCTCCCACAGTTCGCGGCGTGCTTGCGGGTCCAGTCCGGTGCTGGGTTCATCGAGAAAGACGATCTCCGGATCGTGAATCGTCGCCAATGCCAGGGTGACCCGCTGTTTCCAGCCCCCCGACAGCCGGCCGAAGGGGACGTCCAGGCGTGGTTTCAGCCCCAAAGCGTCCACGATCCGATCGACATCCCCCTTTTTCCGGTAGAAGGAGGCGAACAGGCGGAGGGCTTCCTTCACCTTCATCTGCTCGTGGACAGAGGTGGATTGGAATTGGATTCCGATGCGTTCCCGCAATTCGTAGGGGTGTTCGTCGGGATCCAAGCCGAGGATGCGGATGGTCCCCGAATCCCGTTTCCGCAACCCCTCCAACATTTCAACGGTGGTGGTTTTTCCAGCGCCGTTGGGACCCAGGATCCCGAAAATTTCTCCGGACTTCACCGAGAAGCTGACATCCCTGACGGCGTACGCGTCGGGGTATCGCTTGTGCAGATGCTCCGCCACAATCGCCGGTTCCACTCTGTTACCTCCTTTGATCCCCTGGTGCCGACTTCCGGATGGTTCTCAGCCGCGAAGGCACGGAAATCGAAAACATTTATTGAATAAAAAGGAAAAATGAGAAAAATAATTTTTTCCTGACCATTATTATATGTAACGGCCTGTGGGAATGCAATCGTGATCCCCTTTACACTCACGCAGCGTCAACCTTTATAATCGACGCGAGGGAGGTGGAGGGATGGAACAGCGTATGCACATCCGTCAGCTGGCGGAGAAGTTGCGGACCTCTCCGCGAGCGATTCGTTTCTACGAGGAGAAGGGGCTGATCTCTCCGGAAAAAGATCCCCACAACCGCTACCGTCTCTTTTCGGAAAGGGACGCCTGGCGGCTGCAGACGATCCTCGCGCTGCGGGAGGTGGGGATGCCGGTCCGGGCGGTGAAGAGGGTGCTGGAGGTGATGGATAAAGGGGAAAACAGCGGGGTGCGCCGCTACCTGGAGCTGCAGCGGTCGGCCATGTTTTTCGAGTGGATCCGCCTCCGGGAGATGATCGTGACCCTCGACGGCATGATCGACTCCCTGGAGGACCGGGCGCCCGACCGGGAGGATATTTACCGGTTGACGGAGCGGTCGAAGCGTCAGCAGGACCGGCGCCTCAAGTGGCGGGACCGGTGGAATTTCGACCGTCAGGCCGCCTCCTATGATCAGCGGGTGTCCCGGGGGGCGGAGGGTTTTGACGTTCACCGGGATTATGACACGGCGCTGGATGAAACCCTCCGGGTTATCGATCCCCAACCCGGGGAGAAGGGACTGGATCTCGGCACCGGGACGGGCAATCTGGCGGGTCGGTTCCTGGCGGCGGGGGCGGAGATGGCCGGTGTCGACCAATCCTGGGAGATGTTGCGCCGCTGCAGGGAAAAGCATCCGCAGATGGTCACCCGGCTGGGCAATCTCCTGGCGATCCCCTTTTTCGATCAGTCTTTCGATTTCGTCGTCACCAGCTATGCGCTGCATCATCTCGAGGAGGATCAGAAGCCGCTGGCGCTGGAGGAGATGCACCGGGTGTTGAAGCCGGGAGGGCGCATCTGCATCGCCGATCTGATGTTCACCACGGAAGAGGCGCGGCGGGATTATCTGCGGGACTTGAGCCGTGCCGGGAAAGAATACGCGATCGCGATGATCGAGGATGAATACTACGCCGACCGCTCCCGTCTGCTCGCCTGGTTTGAGGCCCGCGGGTACCGGACCGAGGCACGGCAGATCAACGAGATCCTCCATCTCGTTTACGCGGTGCAACCGGGGTAAAACCCTTGACTTTTCCGCTGCGTCAACCGGTATGCTCCTCCTGAACAAGGATGGAGGAGGAGATGCCGGATGAGTCTGTTGATCCGCGGAGCCCTCATTTTGACGATGGGGGAAAACGACCAGCCCTTTTCCGGGGACATTCTGATCGAAAAGGACCGGATTGCCGCCGTCGTCCCCCGCTGGGAAGGGCGGGCGGATGAGGTGATCGACGCCTCGGGCATGGTGGCGATGCCCGGTCTGATCAACGCCCACAACCACACGCCGATGACCCTGATGCGCGCCTTCTGCGACGACCTTCGCCTGATGGAATGGCTGGAGAAAAAGATGCTGCCGGTGGAAGAGCGGATGAACGAGGAAGACATTTACTGGGGTGCGATGCTGGCGATGGCGGAGATGATCCGCTCGGGGACCACCGCCTATGCCGACATGTACATCCACATGAATCACGTGGCCCGGGCCGTCATCGACAGCGGCATGCGCGCCTCCCTGGCCCGCGGCCTGGTCTTTCTGGAGGATGACGGCGGAAAACGGCTGGAGGAAGCGCTGTCCCTCATCGAAAAGTGGACCGGGGCGGGGAACGGGCGCATCACCACGATGCTCGGTCCGCACGCTCCCTTTACCTGTCCGCCCGAGCCCCTCACGGAAGTGATCGATCTGGCCCGAAAGCGAGGCGTGCCCATCCACATCCATCTGGCGGAAACCAAGGAGGAAGTGGTCCGCATCCGGGAGCGGTACGGACAAACCCCCACCGAGTACCTGTACCACCTCGGACTTTTCGAGCACAACCACGTCCTGCTGGCCCACGCCGTGCACCTGACGCGCCGGGACATCGGGCTCTTGAGGGGCATGCGCGGTGGGATCGCCCACAACCCGGTGAGCAATCTCAAACTGGGCTGCGGCATCGCGCCGGTCTGCGACCTGTTGGCGCAGGGGCTCACCGTGGGGCTGGGCACCGACGGGGCGGGAAGCGCCGCCACCCTGGACATGTTTGCCGAGATCAAGGCGGCCGCCTGGCTGCAGAAGGTGGATCGATCGGATCCGGCCGTGGTGCCCGCCCGGCAGGTGCTAAGGATGGCCACGGTGGAAGGGGCCAAATTGTTGGGCATCGACGACCGGGTGGGCACGCTGGAGGAGGGCAAGCAAGCGGATCTGATCCTGATCGATCTCCAAAAACCGCACCTTCAGCCCCTTCACGCTCCCTACGCCCTGATCGCCTACAGCGCCGCCGGCGCCGACGTGGACACGGTGATTATCGACGGACGGGTGGTGATGCGCCGTCGGGAGTTGATGACGATCGACGAGGAGGAACTGTTTCGGCAGGTGGAGAAACGGGCTTCGAGGTTGGTGGATGGAATTTAGGATACCGCTGATCGGAACCGGAGGGGGCCGCCTTTCGCCCACATGACAAAGGCCGGCACACTCCTCCGTCTACAGTCTTCCGGTCGACGTGGAAGTGGAGGGTGAAAGGCCGCGACCGGTTCATCCGAAGGCTTGCGACGCGACTGCAAACAGATGCCCGCCCGGCGGGAGCGCATTTCCGTTTCGCATCATCACCGGGGGGTGCCGCACGGTTTCGAAGCCGCGTCGGGTCAGAAAGTCCGCCAGGCGGCGATGTTGGGAGGGGATGTCGATGCGCACCGGTCCCGGAGCCCATCCGGCGATCCGGTCGATCAGGAGCGCGGCCGCCTCTTCGTCCGGCGCGACCACGGGGCCGATGACCATGCGTTCCGGTCCGGGCACGCCCAGGGCGAATCCCGCGGCTCTGCCCGCCCGGTTTCGGAGGACGGCTCCGATGGAAGCCTGCTCGATTCGCAGCCGCAGGAGGCGTTCCCGTCGGGCGCCGAAGGCCTTTTCGTCCACATCGATGATCTCTTCGATGTCCTTTTTTGATACGGGATGGACGGTCCCTTGATGCGCCGTTTTCCCCAGACCGCCCGTATACCGCTTGGCCACCAGCTTGTCCAAGGTGCCGACCGTTTTGAAGCCCAGTTTTTCGTACAGGGGCTTCCTTTCTCCGTCGCCACGAGCAAAATGGGACGGTCCGGAACCTCCTCGATGCAGGCGCTCACCAAACGGGTGGCCAGCCCCCTTCTCCGGTAATCCGGGTCCACCATGACCACTCCCAGGGAAGCCAGGGTGGAGTAGGGGAAGAGGGCGGCCGTGGAAACCACCTTTCCCTCCGGGGTGCGGTGGGCGAAAAAGCGGCCGGATCTTAGAACTACTTCCATTTCTTCCTCCGAGTAATCCCATCCGATGCGGGCGGAGAGGCGCACCACATCCGGGATGTCGGCTGGTCTCACCCGGTCGATGGGGAGGGAGTCGACCGTTTTCGTTGCGTTCCTCTGCATGGACCTGTTACTCCTTTCCGCCGGTTCCCTTTTCGCTGCCCGGAGGACCGGGTTCCTCATGCCAAAGACTTTTAGGTATGGCACTTGACACGGCTTTCAGATTGATCTGAATCTGGGCAATGTCTGATCTGCAGTCCCATTCAATCTCCAAGATGGGAATGTAGCAATATATTTGCAATTAGAGCAAAAACCTTTTCACCATAGTGTTTGATACATACGGCTTTGCAAAAGTTCCTTAACAAAAGACCCCGCACCGCGAGGGTGCAGGGCCTTTTTTTGCACGGAGGGTATCACTTCTGCTTGAATTCGATCTTCATGGCCTGGGCCATGCGCTTGGGCAGATCGGTGTTTTCCATCCATCCCCGGAACAGGTCGGAACCCTTTCCGTAGGAATAGACGGGGAGGTTGACGCCCGTGTGGGCGGTGCTTGTCCAACCGATATAAGCGCGCTTGCTGACGACGTGGTTGATGGCCAGTTTGCGGTTGCTGGCGTTTCGGATTTGCTCCACTTCTTCATCCGTCAAGTCGATCTTCGCATATTTCTTGAGCACGTCCCGGATGTTGCTGCCCTTTTCGTCGATTTGTTCAGCCATGTATTGACCGGTGGCCGTCACATTGCGCAGGATTTCCGCGCGGTTTTTGTATTCGTTGTAGCCGCCGACGGACATGCCCCCCGTGTCGTGATCACCGGTCACGACCACCAGGGTGCGCCCATCCCGCTTGGCGAAATCCATCGCCACCTGGATGGCCTGCTCGAAGGCCTCCGTGTCCTTCATGGCCCAGGCGGCATCATTGTCGTGTCCGCCCCAGTCGATCTGGCTGCCCTCCACCATCAGGAAAAAGCCCTTTTTGTTCGTCTTCAGCGTGTCGATCGCCGTCCGGGTCATTTCGGCCAGGCTGGGTTCTTTGGACTTGTCCCGATCCAGCTCGGGGGACATGCCCTCCTCGGCAAAGAGACCCAGCAATTTGTTCCCCTTGGCCTTCAGCAGCTGGTCGCGGTTTTCCAGCACCTGATAACCCTGGGCGCGGGCTTCTTCGATCAAATTTCGCTCCGGCTGTTTGCCCCCCTCCGATTCGGGGAGAAAGAACTGCTTCCCGCCGCCGAGCAGCACGTCAGGCTTGCCCAGCATTTGGGGGGCGATGGCGACTTCATCGTTGCGGTGGGGAACCTTGGCCGCAAAGGAGGCCGGGGTGGCGTGGGTGACGGAAGAGGTGGACACCAGACCGGTCGATTTGCCGCTTTCTTTGGCCGCCTCGAGGATGGTTTTCAACTTCTTCCCGTCCGGATCCATTCCCACCATGTCGTTGTTGGTTTTCACGCCGGTGGCCATGGCGGTCGCCGCGGCGGCGGAGTCGGTCACGGCGTTGTCGGCGGAGGCGGTGCGGATCATGCCCGAAAGGGTTTGATCAAACAGGGTCGGCTGATCTCCCTTGTAAAGCCGGTAGTTGGTGGCATAGGCTGCCGAGAATCCGTCCCCGATCATGAAAATGACGTTTTGCACCTTGCCGTGCCCGTCCGACTGAGCTCCCGCCGAATCCGCGAGCAATCCGGCGTTCCAGGCGGTCAGGACCAGGGCAAAAATCAAGACTCCCAACCACAGCTTTCTTTTCATGGCTTCTCCCTCCCGAGGAAAATGGTCGTTGCCAGGAGCGGTTTTCTTGGGAAAGGCTTCATTTCGGATCTTTTAATCGATTCGGAAGCGTTTCACCCAACCTTCCCTCAAAATCACAAGATAGAGCACCCCCTTGCTTAAATATTAACAACCGTTCATTAATTTAATATTATCATTGTTTAAATGTTGCATCAATGTTATCTAAATTAATTGACTATTGCGCCTTGTTTAAGAAATAAAGGAGATGGTTGACCAGGGCGTCCAGTCCGCCGGAACTCCTTTTCCGCTTGGGAAGGACCAGGTAGACGGGAATTCCGGGTAGGGGGGGATCGGAGCGAAAGGGGAGTACCTTCAGTTCCCCGGCGGCGGCCATCCCTTCGGCGATGCTTTTGAGCAGGAATCCGACACCTTCCCCGGTCAGCATCCACCGCAGGAGCAGGGACATGTGATCCACCTCGACGGAGGGCAGGAAGTGGCGGCCGAAGACGGCTCTGAACCACTGTTCGAATTCCGTGCCCCAGCTGAGATGAATGAAGGGGAGCGCCCGAAGAGCTTCGGGGGTAAGCACTTCCTTTTCCAGGGGAAAATCCGTGGGACCCGTCAGACAGAGGGATTCTTCGCGGAGGGGGATTACTTCCAGCCCCGGGTGGTACGAAGGAATGTAAAGGATGCCCGCGTCCGCCAGCCCGCCGAGCAGCTTTTCCGTGATTTCGTCGGAATGGCCGGTGATGAGCCGGAGGGCGATCTCCGGGTGTTTCCTCCGGAACTTTTTCACCGCGGGAAACAGGATGTAATCCCACAGGGAATGGGGGCTGCCGACAAAGAGCTGTTCCTCGGCCACCCCTTCCATCATCAGCGCCTTTTCGCCCTCCCGTTTCAGATCGATGATCCGCCGGGCGTAAGGGAGGAGATGTTTGCCCGCGGGGGTGAGCTCGATGTACCGGCTGGTCCGTCTGAACAGCGGTTTTCCCAGGGCTTTCTCCAACATCTGAATGCGGGTGGTGACCGTGGACTGGACGAGATGGAGAGACTCCGCGGCGCGGGTGAAACTCTTGGTCCTGGCCACCTGCAGGAAAGCTTCCAACTGGTTGATTTCCATGATGTCGCCCCTTTATCTATTTAATAAATCGATAGAAACTATCTATTTTATTCGTTTAACAAATAGAATGACCTGCCGTAAGCTGGAGGGGACGGGAAACGCGACAGGAGGGATCCTCATGGACTGGAAATTCTGGCTGCGGAGATGGGACCGGCAGCAAGAGCGGTATCTCCCCTTCAGGGAACAGAGTTTTAATGCGATGGTTCAATGCGTGGCAGAGGGGGTCCGGGGCAGGGGAAGGGCGTTGGATCTCGCCTGCGGTTGCGGTTCGGTGACCGAACGCCTTTTGAAAGGGATTCCGGAACTTCAGGTGGTGGGGGTGGACATCGATCCCGTCCTGCTGAAAATCGCTCGGGGCGCCTTTGGGGGGGATGAACGGGTGAGGTGGATGGAGCGGGATCTGCGCGATCCGGATTGGGCGGCGGATCTGGAACCGGAATCCTTTGATGCCGTCGTCACCGCCACGGCGCTTCACTGGCTGGAGGAATCCGTTCTCCTTCGGGTTTACCGGGATGTGGCGGCTCTTCTTCGGCCCGGCGGGATTTTTGTCAATGCGGACCACATGCCCCTGGAGAACCGGGTTTTCTCCGATGCGGGCAGGCGTCTGTACGACGAATGGTTTGAGGCATCCGCGGATCGGGACGATTGGGAAGGATGGTGGGAGGCGATCTCGAAGGAAGAAGTGATGGAGGAAGCCCTGGCCGAGCGGGAGAGGCGCTTCGGTCGGCGGAAAACCCATGAGTTTATGCCGCCCGCTTCCTGGCACATTCAGCACATCTCCAACGCCGGGTTCTCCTCCGCGGAGATCCTTTGGAGGTCCTTCGATGAAGCGGTTCTGGCTGCGTGGAAATAACGGGATGTTTGCTTTTTGGGAAGCGGCCATATCCGCTGCGCATCCGGATTCAAGCCACTATGGCAGCGCGCGGCGGTGAACTCCCGTTCGTGGTGACGGAAAGGCCTGCAATCCGGAGGAGGGATCATCCGGAACAAGATCATTCGCATGTTGGAGGTCCTGCGAAATGAAACATTCAGTCCCTTTCCAACAAGTCGATGTGTTTTCGGCCGTACCGTTCAAGGGAAATCCGGTTGCGGTCGTGCTCGACGGCAACGGTCTGCCCAAGGAACGGATGCAGGCCATCGCCAACTGGACCAACTTGTCTGAAACCACCTTCGTCTGTCAGCCGACGGATCCCCGGGCGGACTATCGGCTGCGCATTTTTACGCCCCGGAATGAGCTGCTGTTTGCCGGCCACCCGACCATCGGATCGGCTTACGCCGTGTTGCGGAACGGATTGAAGCCCAAGACCGAGGGACGCTTGGTGCAGGAGTGCGGCAAGGGGTTGGTTTCCATCGACATCGACGGGGACCGCTTGTTTCTCACGCTGCCGAAACCCGCTCTGCGGGACATCCCGGCCGGGGAGCTGGCCGAGGTTGCCAAAGCGCTGGGTGTCCCCATGCAGAGCGTACGGGCGAGGGCGACCGTCGACGTCGGGGTGGCGTGGATGACGTTGCAGTTGTCCGATGCGGAGGAGGTGCGGCGCCTTGTGCCCGATATGTCCCGGATTGCCGCGTTGACTCCGCCCGGTGTTTCCGGCGTGACCGTGTTCGGCTTGGCGCCTGCAGGCGCACGGCCGCAGATCGAAGTGCGTTCCTTCGCCCCGATCGAAGGCGTGCCGGAAGATCCGGTATGCGGCAGCGGCAACGGCTGTGTGGCGGCGCTCGTGAGGCAATTCCGGCTGATTGAGGAACCGGCTTACGTTGCGAGCCAGGGCCGCTGTGTGGGCCGTGACGGTCGGGTAGAAGTGCGGTTCCGGGACGACGGGACGATCTTGCTGGGCGGGCACGCGGTGACGTGCATCCAAGGCACGCTTCGTCTTGAAAGTGGATGAGGGAGTGCGGACGCGGAGTGTCTGAAACTTTATGGGCGGCACTCCGATTCCTGGGTGTCCGGCTTTCCGCCTCCTGACAGGGGGATTCTCACGTTTGCCGTGAAGATCGGAATCAGCGTGAACGCAAGCCAAGGGAGCCGAGAGTTTTATTGTGAGGAAGGAAGGAAGAGGATACTTCCCGAATTGTTGAAAAATACGGGGCTTGAGGGAGGTGCAGACAACATGAAGCTGTTGACGTTTCGAACGGAGAAGGGTTGGAAGACGGGTGTCAAGACGGAACGGGGCGTTCTGGGGATCCCGGATTCCATAGAGTCCATCGCGGAAAGAGGGGAAACGGCGCTCAGGGAGCTGGCCGCCGAGGTGGAACGGGCTCTCCGGGCCGGGACGCAGCTTTTGCCCGAGAAGGAGTTGACCCTGGGCCCCTGCGTGCCGCGTCCGGAAAAGATCCTTTGCATCGGCCTCAATTACCGAAAGCACGCGGAAGAGTCCAACATGCCGATTCCCGAATACCCGATTCTCTTCAACAAATTTGACAATGCCCTGGCCGGGAGCGGAGAGCCGGTTCCGATTCCCCGCGAAGCCCGGCAGGTGGACTACGAGGCGGAATTGGCCATCGTGATCGGCAGGACGGCCCGGCATGTGAAGAGGGAAGAAGCCATGGACTACATTTTCGGTTATTGCGCGGCCAACGACCTGTCCGCCCGGGACCTGCAGTTTCGAACCAACCAATGGTTGCTGGGGAAGTGCTGTGACGGATTTTGTCCGCTCGGTCCCTATCTGGTGACCCGGGATGAGGTGGAGGATCCCCACGCCCTCGGCATCCGTTCGTATGTGAACGGGGAGCTCCGGCAGAATTCCACCACGGGCGACATGATATTCCGCTGCGATGAACTGGTCAGTTACATTTCCCGATACATGACCCTTCGGCCCGGGGATGTGATTTTGACGGGCACCCCGGAGGGCGTGATCATGGGGTACCCGGAGGAGAAGCGGGTGTGGCTGGAGGACGGAGACGAGGTAACCGTCGAAATCGACGGGCTGGGACGGCTGACCAACCGGCTGGTCCGAGAGGCTTAGGGACTCCGTTGCAGCGGTTCGGAAAAGGGAAGGGGGTGTGCCGCCGATGATCCGAGGCGGCACACCCCCTCGATGTTTATTGGTTTTTAGGGGGAATTTTCACGTAGGTGGGGTCGACGGACGGCGTCCAGGTTCCCTCCTTCCAGTGCGTATACGTTTTCCATTCCTCCGAAATCCCGTCTCCGGTAATGCGATAATCATCCAGGAAAGGACTCTCCCCTTCCAGCACGGTCTTGATCCGCACATACCGCGCCGGATGAAGGCTGCTCAGATCGTACGATTTGCTCCCGCTTTCCAGGCGGAACTCGATTTCGTCCAGCACGCGGTTTCCGTCCTCGGACACCTGCACGATGGCCGTCACCGACTCCCTTTCTCCGACATCCGCCACCGCCTGAAGTTCTTTCAGTGACGTCGGCTTTTGCAGATCCCGCCATTCGGTGGTGTGGGAGTGTTCCCCGGTGAATCGGTTGTTCCGGTACAAATCTTGAACCGCTTCTTGGCTGAGGGCCTTTTGAAAGATTTGAACCTCGTCGATCATCCCCCTCACCGGAAAACTGTTCGAGTCCCAGGGACTGATGCCGATGCGCAGGGGATAGTTGTTCGGAGCGATCGGATGGTCACCGGTGGGAACCCGCTCAATCGGCTCCCCGTTGATATACCCGATCATCTCCCCGCCCTTTTCCCAGGTTACCGCCAGGTGCACCCATTCACCCGCGGGGATGGATCCTTTCGTAAACGTATGCCGGGAGCTGTCCGCATCCCAGACCTCCGGATAGAGACCGTTGTTTTGCACGCCCAGGACATATCCGTTGCCGATCGATGTTTTTCCGACGATTTTCTGGTCCGCCGCGGGGTTTTCCAGTTGGACCCATGCCATCAGCGTCAGTTCGTCGGAGGCGTTTAAGCGGTCGCTGTGGGGAACCTCCACCCAGTCATCGCCGTCCAATCGGAGTGCCTGCCCGTGCCGGCCGGGCACCCGTTCGGGGTTCCCCTTCAGGGTTCCGTCGTGGCCGAAGCCGGAATCATCCCTGGCGATGTCTCCGTCCGGTTCGTCGAAGCGGAGGGACAACACCGGTTTCAGCAGCCCGATCACGCCGGGAATGCCCACCTTTCGGGGCGGGGTGTCCCCGATCCGGATTTGGAATTCACCGTTGTTGTCGAAGGTGTGATGGAAAACCACGGTTCGGGTCTCGCCGGGACCGAGGGTGATCGGCCGGGACTGCGCCTTCTGTCCGTCCACGATCAGATCCACATCCTGGGTTTTTTCATAGCTTCCGATGTTTTGCACCTTCGCTTCGGCGGTTACATGGTCCGACTTCCCGTCGTGGTCCACCTTCAGATCGCTGTATTCGAAGGCGGCGGGCTTCGGCGCGATGGTCACCTCCCGCCTGAGGGAGGAGGAGTCGATGGTGATCTCATGTTTGCCCGGATGGTACAACCGCAGTGTGAAGACCACCGTTTCGCTGCTGTCCGGTCCGATCACCGCCTTTTTCGACTGGACCCGTTTTCCGTCCACATAGAGCGGAATTTCCTTGACGCCGATCCCGCCCCGGTTTTTCACCCGAACCTTCACCTGGAAGGGTTCATGGGCTTCCGCTTCCGTTTTTGACACCTCCAGCGAGGTGTAGACAAAGGATGGATTTTCCGCAGTCATGGAAGGCGGGGCGTCTTTCGGATCGGATCCCCACTTTTTGTTCGGTTTCGGCCCCATCACAAAGGTGAGGCTTCCGCCGTCCGCCAGGTCTTGGTGACGGAACCACGGACCTCGGAGGGGCTTGCCGTTCAAGCGGGCGGTTTGGATGTAGGGACCGTCTTCATGCCCCAGCCGCTTGATCACAAAGTCCTTTCCTCCGTAATGATATTCGGGCAGGTGGATGATCACTTCGTCGAAAAGGGGGCTGCCGATCTGATACGTCGCCTGGGCCGGGGCCACCGGGTAGAATCCCATGGCGCTCAGGACAAACCAGGCTGAAAGCTGCCCCACGTCCTCGTTGCCGGGAATGCCGTTGGGGCCGGTTCCGTAGAGTTCATCCATGATTTTTCGGGTGTACTTTTGGGTTTTCCAAGGCTGGCCCGCGTAGTTGAACAGGTAGGCGTAATGCTGGTCCGGTTCGTTGCCGTGCCAGTATTGGGAGAACTTTTCGTTCCAGGCGGGATAGATGAAGGCGGAAAAGATGTGGTCCAGGCGCTTCCGGAAGGTGTCCCTGCCCATCAGCTGCATCAACCCGCGCACGTCGTGGGGGACGAAAAAGGTGTAGGACCAGGAGTTTCCTTCCACAAATTCGTTCCATTCCCTCGGATCAAAGGGTTCCCTCCAGTCTCCGTCCGCCTTTCGGGGGCGCATGAATCCCGTCTCGGGATCGTACAGATTCTTGTAGTGGAAAGCCCGCTCTACAAACCGCCGGTAATCTTTCTCCTTGCCCAATTTTTTCGCGACCTGGGCGATGGTCCAGTCCACATAGGCGTCCTCCAGGGTGGTGGATACGGATCCCCAGCCTCCCCAGTCCGTGTCGTAGGGGATATAGCCGTACCGTTCATATTCCTTCAGCCCTGACCGTCCGTTGAAATCGTGTTCCGGGGGAGGCAGTTGCGTCGCTCCTTTGAGGATGGCCTCATACGCCTTTTGGCGGTCGAAGTCGCCGATATCCTTCATGATCGATTCGGCGATGACGGAGACGGCGTGGTCCGAGATCATGCAGTTTGTATAGCGGTTGACCATCGGCCACCGCGGCAGCCACCCGCCTTCTTCATAATTGGCCAGCAGGGATTTGATGAAGTCATTCTGCTCTTCCGGTTCGACCAGGTTGTACAGCGGATGGGCGGCCCGAAAGGTATCCCAGAGAGAAAAGGTGTGGTACTGGGTGTAGCCTTTGGCCGTGTGAACTTTGTTGTCAAACCCCATGTATTTGCCGTCGACGTCCGAAAAGGTGTAAGGCCCGAGCAGCGCATGATACAGCCCGGTGTAAAACTTGACTTTGTTCTCTTCGTTTTCGTCGCGCACTTCGATGGTTCCGAGTTTCTGATTCCAGATATTCCGGGCATCGGCCCGCACCTTGCCGAAGTTCCAGTGAGGAACTTCCGCATTCAGGTTTTTCATCGCCTGTTCTTCGCTCACGTAGGAAATCCCGACCTTGACGAGAATCCGTTCTCCCTGGCGGGTGGAGTAATTGACAAAGGCTCCGATATCGTTTCCGGAGGCGAAATTGGAGCCCTCGCTCACCTGCCGGCCGTTCCAGGTTCCGTAGGATTTGAACGGCTTGGAAAACTTGGCGGCGAAATAGACGGTGTAGGGCGTTTGCCCTCCGCAGAAGGGTTTCGGATTCACCTGGGATCCGACAAGGGTGGTATTGTTCAGGATCCGGACTTCCCCTCCGGATACCGGCTCGTCTTCGAGGGTGTGGGAGACGTCGAAGAGAATGCGGCTGTTTTCACTTTCCGGGAACGTGAATCGCGAGAACCCCGTTCGGGTCGTGGCGGTCACCTCGGCCCGGATTCCGTAGTCGTCCAAGGTCACCGCGTAGTAGCCCGGGGTCGCCGTTTCGGTTTCGTGTCGGAAGGCGGACCGGTAGCCGGATTCCGTGGTTTTCAACTCGCCCGTCATGGGCATGGTCAAAAAACTGCCCAGCCCCCAACAACCGGTTCCGCTCAAGTGGGTGTAGCTGAACCCCTCGATATGCTTGTCCCTGTACATGTAGCCCGCGATGTGGCGCCCCGTGTCCGGGCTCAGCTGGACCATCCCGTGGGGCAGGGCCGCTCCGGGGAAGGTGTTGGCTTCCCCCATCGCCCCTTCCTCGGAATAGATGTCGGTTCCGATGAAGGGATCGACGTAATCGACGGGTTCCTTGCCCCTTCCCGACTTAGGCGTTTCAGCCGCCAGAGCAAACGGTTGGGCACACAGGCCGAACAGCAAAAGGCTTGCAATCAGCGAAATCCGGATTTTTCGCAATCCGTATCCCTCCCGCCGGAGTGATTGGCCGATCAGGTTTTTCTGATCAATTTAATTATAGTAAATATTAGAAAATATTTAAACAAGAGGGAGGATATGCGGCTGAAAAGGGATGCGGGGAGGCGTTCTGGCGGATTGCCTCAAAGAAGGTTGGGGTGGCGGGGAGAACCGAACAGGGAATTGTCCGGATCATCAAAGAAATGGGATGATCGGTGAAAACTCACCGGGAAAAGTCCAGGCATCCATCATGAAGCTAGTTTGTGAGAAAAAAGAAAAAGAAGAGGGGAAATGTCCTCCGAGGATCAAGAGAACGCGTTGGGCGGGACCGATTTTTCGCCGGGAGCCCCCTTATCCAATGGAGCGGAGGCGAAAAATCGCGTCCCGATTCTTAGATGCAGGGTTTGTCACCTTCCCTCTTCCAAAGCGATCTGCCGTTTCCGCATTCAGTCTCCCTGCGGCAGATTGAGGCGGCGGACCGTGTCCGCGTCGAAGTCGGACGTGAGTCGGACGGAGAAGTTGTAGCCGTCCTTTTCCAGCGAAACTTCCATCCGATCCCCTCGGTCGGCCCTTTCAAACCGGGAACAGAGGCGGGAGAAAAAGTCCTCATCCGGTGTTCCCAGCACCACGTGCATGTCCGGTTTCAGCGCCCGCATGGCGATCGGGATCCACGGGCGGTTCCTGTCGACCGTCACGGCGTGGGCGGTCCCGCTGATGACGAAGGAGAACTGTTCGGTGGGTTCCTTGGAACGAAAGCCGAGTTCCGTTTCGAGCCACGAACGAAACCGGGACACGCTTTGTACCGGAAAACCAATTTCCCTCAGGTACAGAGCATTGAGCGGTCCGTGTGCCGGAATCGCATCCTCAGAAATGTACGAATGGGCGATGAGCTCGAGCAGATTGCCGTCCCCGTCCCGAAAGTAGAGATTGCGCCGAATCGGGATTTCATCGATTTCACGGCCGTCAGGCCAGGCGGCGATCAGCAGACCGGACTGCCGGATGAGATCGGCGGCCTCGTAAAATCGGGAGTAGGGAACTTGAACCGCAAAGTGAGCAGGTGCAAGCGGCTTGTCCGACAGGAAAAAAGACAAGCGGGTAAAGGGAGTCAGAGAAAAGGAGATTTGATCGGAAGACTCATCGACAACAGGCAGACCCAGACGCTGGTTGTAAACTTGCTTGGTTCCACTTAAAGAGACGGTGGGAAGCCGCAATTCGGCAAAGTGAGTGATCAATTTCCTTGTCCTCCCGTTTGTCTAACTTCCGTGGAATAATCATACCCCCGGTTCCCTTTCATGTCCATCCAATCCTGTGCCGAAGCCTCAGCCTTTTAAAGTACTCCTCGGTCTAAAGGCAGAGGCTAATTTCCGCGAAGACGGAATAGAATGCTATCCCTTTCAATTCAAATGATTTATAATATCTAGAGGGTAGATGCGTTTTTGCTTGGAAAGACCGTAGGATGTCCGGGAGCCAAACCGTCAACGGAAGGAGTTGGGATGGATGGGACGCCCCTGGCGAAAGAAGTGGAACATTTCGGTGATGATCGCCTTGGCCTTGGTGCTCGCCGCTTGCGGTTCCGGCGGGCAGAGCGCCGACGGCGGCGGGGACAACAAGCAGGTGGAGATTTTCAGCTGGTGGACCGGCGCGGGTGAGGAGGCGGGACTCCATGCCCTGATCGACCTGTTCAAGGAAAAGAATCCCGACATTGAAGTGATCAACGCCGCCGTGGCCGGAGGAGCGGGCACCAACGCCAAGGCGACGCTGGCCACCCGCATGCAGGGGAATGATCCGCCGGATACCTTCCAGGTGCACGGAGGGGCCGAGCTGAACGAAGGATGGGTGGCGGCCGGGAAAATGGAACCCCTGAACGACCTGTACGAAGAAGAGGGGTGGATGGATAAGTTTCCGAAGGAGCTCATCGAGCTGGTCAGCAAGGACGGCAACATCTATTCCGTTCCCGTCAACATCCACCGGGGCAATGTTTTGTGGTACAACAAGGAGATTTTTGATGAAAACGGGTTAAAGCCGCCCAAGACCTTCGACGAGTTCTTCGATGCGGCCGAGAAGCTGAAGAAGAAGGGGATCACCCCCCTGGCGCTGGGGGACAAGGAACCCTGGACGGCCACCCACTTGTTTGAGTCGGTTCTCCTCGGGACTCTGGGACCGGAGGATTACAACAAGCTCTGGAGCGGGGAGCTGGCCTTTGACGATCCCAAGGTGAAGAAGGCCCTCGAAACCTTCAAGCGGATGCTCCAGTACACCAACAGCGATCACGCCGCCCGCAACTGGCAGGATGCCGCCCAGATGGTGGCCAAGGGCGAAGCGGCGATGAACGTGATGGGGGATTGGGTGAAGGGATACTTCACCACCGATCTGAAGTTGAAACCGAACAAGGATTTCGGCTGGGTTCCGACGCCGGAGACCGAGGGCACCTTCATGGTGATCACCGACACCTTCGGCCTGCCCAAGGGGGTCAAAAACCCCGAAGCGACCAAGGCCTTCCTCAAGGTGCTGGGCTCCGTCGAGGGGCAGGACGTGTTCAATCCGCTGAAGGGATCGATCCCCGCCCGGGTGGATGCGGATGTGAACAAATACGACGAGTACGGCAAACAGACCATCGAAGACTTTAAGAATAATCGTCTGACACCCAGCTTGGCCCACGGTTCCGCGGCTTCGGAAGGATTCTTGACGGAGGCGAACAAGATCATCAACACCTTCGTCTCCCAGGGGAATGTGGACCAGGCCGCAGATGCCTTGAAACAGGCGGCATCTTCCAGCGGAATCGGCAACTGAGGAAGGGGGCTTGTTTCACGTCTCAGGCGGTGTGTCCGTTCGCCTAAGTTTGCAGCCGGGGCGGTGTTGTGACGCGGAATGGCGTTGCGACGCGCCCCTTTCAACAATTTGATCCAATTCAACGGAGAAGGAGCGAAGGAATGAGGCGAAAGGAACAGTGGATGTCGTTTTTGCTGGTGCTTCCCTCCTTTTTGGCGATCGCCGTCTTCGTCTACGGGTTTATCGGGTGGACGGGAGCCGTCTCCTTTACGGGATGGAACACTCTTGTGCCCGACTGGTCCTGGGCGGGACTGAAAAACTACCTGTACCTGTTTAGTGATCTCCGCTTTCAGGCGGATCTGCGCAATACGCTCGTGTTTACGGTGCTCTTCATCATCCTGTCGGCGGGTTTGGGTCTTCTCCTGGCCGTTTTCATCGACCGTCGAATCCGCGGCGAGTCCTTGTTCCGCAATATCTTCATCTTTCCCATGGCCTTGTCCTTCATCGTGACGGGTGTGGTATGGCAGTGGATCTTCAACCCTTCCACGGGGGTCAACCTGCTGTTGAAGGAGTGGGGATTGGAGAAGCTTCCCCAGTGGTACGTGGATACCCAGGTGATTCCCGGCGTCGAGTGGGGCCAAATTTCCTTCGGAATTCCCCTGGCGCTGATCGCCGTCGTGATCGCCGCCGTCTGGCAGCTGTCCGGTTTTGCGATGGCCATGTACCTGGCGGGCCTGCGGGCGATTCCCGAAGAGCTGAGGGAGGCGGCCCGGGTGGACGGGGCCAATGAATGGCAGGTGTTCCGCAAAGTGGTTCTGCCCCAGCTTCGGCCGATCACCTTGAGCGTCATCATCATTCTGGGACACATTTCCCTGAAGATTTTCGATCTGATTTATGCGATGACGGGACCCGGAGCGATGTTTGTGACGGATATGCCGGGGGTGTATATGTTTGAGACCACCTTCCGGGGGAACCACTACGCCCAGGGGGCGGCCATCGCGGTGATCATGCTGGTTCTGGTTTCCGCACTCATCGTACCCTATCTTTGGAGCAACCTGCGCAAGGGGGTGGAGTGATGCCCATCGTACGCCGACTTCCGCGATTCCTGCTCTATCTGATCCTGGTGGCCCTCTCCCTGTTTTATCTGACCCCCGTTTACGTCATGGTGGTCACCAGCTTCAAGGGAATGGAGGAGGCCACCCTCGACCGCATGTGGGAGCTGCCTTCTTCCTTCGATCTGGCGAGTTATGCGACCGCCTACGAGAAGCTGGCCCCCCACCTGCTCAACAGCCTGTATCTTACGATTCCGGCCACCCTTTTGACGGCCCTTCTGGGATCGCTGAACGGATATGTCCTGTCCAAATGGCGCTTTCCCGGCGCCAACACGTTGTTCACCCTGTTGTTGTTCGGCATGTTCATCCCTTACCAAAGCATCCTGATTCCGCTGATCCAGTTCATGCAGGGCATCGGCCTGTACAACTCGATCCCCGGGTTGATCCTGATTCATGTGGTGTACGGGATCCCGATCGCCACCTTGATTTTCCGCAATTTTTACGCGGGGATTCCGACGGAAATCCTGGAGGCTGCCAAAATTGACGGGTGCGGCATGATGGGCATTTACCGGCGGATCATCCTGCCCCTTTCCCTTTCCGGTTTTGTCGTGGTCGGCATTTGGGAGTTTACCCAGGTGTGGAACGAATTTCTGTTCGCCGTCACGATGACCACCTCCACCCAGCAGCCGGTCATGGTGGCTCTGCAAAATCTCTCGGGCAGCCAGATCGTGCAGTGGAACGTGCAGATGGCCGGCGCCCTGCTCGCCGCGCTTCCCACCCTGCTGGTGTACGTCTTTTTGGGAAGGTACTTCATCCGCGGTCTTCTGGCCGGTTCGCTGAAGGGATGAGGTGCCGTCACCCTTGAATCCCGAAGGGGTCCGGCTCGATGTTTCCGTTACGAAAAGTTGGTCCCGCTTCCTGTTGCCCTCTTGTTCACCGGTGACCGAGGATGTTTGATCCTCGTTCACCGGTGGAAATTTCATGACGAATCGGTTTTTTTCGGTTCAGGTTTTCTCTTTGAAGGAAGGTGAACATTTTACGAAAACCCTTGACCAGGGGGATTTTTGACCTTTCAAACTGCAGAAATTTCTGATATAATAAGTATGTGACAAACTGAACAAACTTTGCGTCCATGGGCTTGATTTGGACCGGGAGGGGGAGGAGTCTGGGTGATGCTGCATATTGTCGTCTGTGTCAAGCAGGTGCCCGACAGCCGTGAGATACGGATCCATCCCAAGACGAACACGCTCATCCGCCAGGGAGTGCCTGCCATCGCCAACTTCTACGACATGCACGGACTGGAGGAGGCCCTTCGCATCAAGGATCAGTACGGTGCCCGCATCACCGTGATCACCATGGGTCCGCCGCCCGCGGAAAAGACGTTGAAGGAGTGCATATCCCTCGGAGCGGACGAGGCGATTCTGGTCACGGACCGGAAGTTTGCCGGGGCGGATACGCTGGCCACTTCCTACGTGCTGGCCAAGGCGATCCAGAAGGCGGCAGATGAATTCGGTCCCGTCGACCTGGTGTTCTGCGGAAAGCAGACCCTTGACGGGGACACGGGGCAGGTCGGTCCGGGAATCGCCTGCCGGTTGGATCTCGAACAGCTCACCTACGTCGAGAAGGTGGTGAATCTGGATCCCGAGAAGCGGCGGATCACCGTCCATCGCCATCTGGAAGACGGCGTGGAAGTGGTGGAGACGAAAATGCCCGCGCTGATTACGGCGCTTCAGGAATTGAACAAGGTCCGCCGGGCAAGTTTGCCGGGGATGATCCGGGCGGCCCGCTATAAGCCCATCGTCTGGTCGGTGAAGGATTTTCCGGATATCGATATCAACAAAATCGGCCTCAAAGGGTCGCCGACCATCGTGGCCAAATCGTGGGTTCCCGAGCAAAAACCGGTTGACGGGGAAATCCTGGAGAAGGCGTCTCCGGAAGAGACCGCCAAACAGCTGGTCGACAAGCTGTGGGAAACCGAACTGCCGGAGAAGCTCGGTTGGGTTGCTGAGAGGGAGGAGGTCGCCCAATGACGGAAGAGCGCAAACAGAACACCGAACCCGACTGGTCCGAGTACCGGGGCGTGCTGGTGGTCGTTGAACAGCGGAACGGGAAAGCCAAGCCGGTTTCCTGGCAGCTGTTGGGGATCGGGCGGAAGTTGGCGCAAAAGCTGGAAGTGGACACCCTCGCGCTGGTGATGGGTCACAACGTCGATCACCTCGCACAGGAAGCGGTTTATTACGGGGCGGACAAGGTGTACCTCGCCGACGATCCGGTGTTGAAGGATTATCGCACCTATCCCTACAGCCGGGTCTGCCTGGAGTTGATCCGGCAGATCAAGCCGGAGATTGTCCTGTTCGGAGCGACCTACACCGGGCGGGATTTGGCCGGGGCGATTGCGACACACCTTCCGACGGGACTGACCGCCGATTCCACGATGCTGGATGTGGAACCTCCGCCCAGCCGGCTGTTGCTCGCCAGCCGTCCGGCCTTCTCGGAAAAGATGGTGGCGACGATTCTGTGTAAAAGATACCGCCCGCAGATGGCGACGGCCCGGCCGGGGGTGTTCGACGCCCTGCCGAGGGATGCCTCCCGCCAGGGAGAGACTATCCCCTTCGCCTGTCCCGTGAAGGAGGAGGATGTGGCCGCCCGCGTGATCGACTTTATTCAGGATGAACAGAGGGTGAACTTGGAAGACGCCTCCGTGATCGTGGCCGGTGGACGCGGACTGGGCGGTCCCGAGGGATTCAAGGTGCTCAAGGAGCTGGCGGACGCCCTGGGAGGCGAGGTCGGGGCGAGCCGGGCCGTGGTGGAAGCGGGATGGATCAGCCACGACCATCAGGTGGGGCAGACGGGACACACCGTTCGGCCCAAGCTGTACATCGCCGTAGGGATATCCGGTGCCGTCCAACACGTGGTCGGGATGCAGAACTCCGATGTCATTGTGGCGATCAACAAGGATCCGGACGCTCCCATCTTCAAGGTGGCCCACTACGGGGTGGTGGGTGACTGGTCCGAAATCGTTCCGGCGATGATCGAGGAAGTGAAGAAGCGCAGGGGACTTGCAATGGTTGAACAGGCTTGAGGTGGCCGAGCGGTGAACATGCCGGGGGGCGGCGCGAAAGCGCTGTCATGCGGTTGACAGGTAGAAGCGCCCCCTCCGGCGCCCGACCAGGATATTCTCACCAGGCTTTGAAACGGGCAGGATTGCATGGACGGAAGACCACAGGGAACGGAGGAGGCGGAGAGGATGGCTCAGGAAAAATTTGACGCAATCGTGGTGGGGGCCGGCCCCGCCGGCAGCGCCGCCGCCTATACGATGGCCAAGGCGGGACTCTCGGTAGTGCTCTTGGAACGGGGCGAATTTCCGGGTGCCAAAAACCTGTTCGGCGGCGTATTGTATCGAAAACAGCTGGAGGACATCCTTCCGGACAAGTGGAAAAAAGCGCCGGTGGAACGGCGGATCGTCGAACAGCGGATCTGGCTGATGGGCGAGGAGTCGGCCGTCACCCTGAGTCACCGCAACGAGGCGTTCAAGGAGCCGGCCAACTGCTGGACGGCCCTGCGCGTCAAATTTGACCAGTGGTTCGCCGATCAGGCGGTGGAAGCCGGTGCCCTGCCGATTTATTCGACCGTGGCGACCGAGTTGATCACCGAAGGGGATCGAGTCATCGGCGTCCGCACGGACCGGGAAGCCGGGGACCTGTACGCCGACGCGGTGATCATCGCCGACGGGGTGAATTCGCTCTTGGGGAAATCCCTGGGCATCCACCGGGAGTGGAAGCCCGACGAGGTTTCGCTGGCGGTCAAAGAGGTGATCGCCCTTCCCCGGGAAAAGATCGAAGACCGGTTCAACCTGGAGAAAGACGAAGGGGTTACCATCGAATTTATGGGAAAAACCTCCCTCGGGATGGCCGGGTTGGGCTTTCTCTACACGAACAAGGATACCCTTTCCCTGGGCATCGGCGTCATGGTGAACCACCTCAAGAAGAAAAAGATAAAGCCCTACGAGATTTTGGACCAGGTCAAGAAACACCCGATGATCCGCCGCCTCATCGAGGGCGGGGAAGTGAAGGAATATTCCGGACACTTGATTCCCGAAGGAGGCTGGAATTCGGTCCCGCAGCTCAGCGGAAACGGTTGGTGCATCACGGGGGACGCCGCGCAACTGGTCAATTTCGTTCACCGGGAAGGCTCCAACCTGGCGATGACTTCGGGCAAATATGCCGCGGAAGCGGTGATCGAGGCGAAAAAACGCGGAGATTTCTCCCGGGAAACCCTCAGCCTGTACGACGAGAAGATTCACCAATCCTTCATCCGAAAAGACCTCGTCAAATACAAGGGAATGCACGAATTCTTGAAGGAGGAAGATCCCGACCTTCTCTTCAACCGCTTGCCGCAAGCGGCCAATCAGGCTTTCTATGAGCTGTTCCTCGTCGACGGGGTTCCCAAGGGCGAGAAACAGAAAAAGATGTTCCAATATCTGAAGGAGGCGGCTGGCGGAACCTGGGGGCTCGCGAAATTGGGGATTAAAGGATGGAGGGCGATGAACGGATGAGTGAAATGAAAATCGCCGATCGGCTGTTCACCATCCGCTACAAGGTGGATGAACAATCCCACCTGATCATCAAGGATCAGGAGGTGTGCCGGAGGTGCGAAACCAAGGAGTGCACCCATTTCTGCCCGGCGGATGTCTACGAATGGACCGGTGAAATGACCACGGTGGCCTTTGAAAACTGCATCGAGTGCGGCACTTGCCGGATCGGTTGCCCCGATTACAACATCCACTGGGTGTATCCGAAGGGCGGTTATGGCATCACGTACAAATACGGATGAGAGCGCTGCGGAGAGATCGTTTTTCCTTAAGATGAGGTGTGCCGCAGCGATGTTTGAGAAGCGGCTACCCCACTGCTTCACCCTGTCGGCAAGACAGGGTTGTTTTTATGGAATGGATGAGAGACGGCTCTTTCCGGTATAATGGGGTCAAGATGCGCCGAAACGGCGAGTGTGCCATCAGTGGGAGGGGAAATGGATGGATCTTCGGGATTATCGCAATTGTTTGGGAAGCTTCGCTACAGGCGTGACCGTGGTGACCTTCAACACCGATCAAGGCAAGCACGGGTTTACCGCCAATTCCTTCACTTCGGTGTCGCTCGATCCGCCCCTGGTCCTGGTTTCGGTGAACCGGAAAATCAAATCCTGCGCTTACATGCGCGATAACTCCTTTGCCGTCAACATCCTCCGCGGTAATCAGCAGGACCTCGCCCTTCATTTTGCGGGCAAGCCCCAGGAAGGTCTGGAGGTCCGATGGAAAGAGGGGGATTTCGCCCCCTACTTGGCCGATGCTCTCGCCACCATCCAATGCGTTCCCTGGAAGGCTTACGACGGCGGCGATCACGTGTTGTATCTCGGAGAAGTGAAGCACTACCAATATGATCAGGGGGATGCCCTGGGCTTTTTCCGGGGGAACTTCTTTCCCATATCTTCGGATTCCGGAAACTGAGTGCTTTCAAGAGAAGCCTTGCAGGCGGGCCTGATTCTGGATGCGAGGAGTGTTGCCCATGGCTTACTTCGCGGCCATTTTGCACATGGAGAAACCGGAGCTCAATCAGAAATTCCGACCTCAGCACTTGGCCTATCTGGAGTCCCTGAAGGAACAGGGGAAGATTTTTGCGATGGGTCCCTTCGCCGACGGGGCGGGAGGAATGGTGGTGTATATTGCCGACTCCCTGGAAGAGGCCAAAAACATGGCGGAAAAGGACCCGTATGTGGTCGAGGGGGTCCGCCGGCTGGAACTGCACGAATGGAATATGGTCCGGGGTTGAAAAAGAAAATCGCCGTCCCCGGTCCCTCGCGGGCCGGGTGACGGCTCAACCTGTTGGTACGGAAGGGGATTGTGGAAAGTAACCTTCCATGGTATATGGATATGCGCATGACCTGTTTCAAAATGCCGCATCGGCGGCGTTTTTTATTTTCCGTTCAGTCGGGACGGAGAAACGGGGCTTTCGCTTGCCATATAGCGGGAATCGATACCTTGTGTTTCGAAAACGAAACACAAGGTTTAATATATGAAACATTTTTCCCGCCGTTTTCAGGCTCCCGGCGGCGCGGGCCGTTTAATTATGGAGTATTCCCTACTTTGGCACAATATTTGCTAAATGCTATAGTCGGAAAACAGATGGGGAGGGGGAGAAACTTTTATGGATGCAAAACTGCCGCTTTCCGGATTGAAAGTGCTTGAGCTGGGTCAATTGATTGCCGGTCCGTTTACCACCCGAATTCTTGCCGAATTTGGAGCTGAAGTCGTCAAAGTGGAGCCGCCGGGCAAGGGCGATCCCCTTCGCCATTGGCGATACATGTATAAGGGGTTTTCTCTGTGGTGGAGAGTTCAGTCCCGGAACAAAAAATCGATCACCGTCAATCTGAAGGATCCTGACGGGCAGAAGGTGATTAAGGATCTGGTCAAGGAATGCGACATCCTCGTTGAAAATTTTCGTCCCGGGACCCTGGAAAAATGGAATTTGGGCTATGAGGAACTGTCGGCGATCAACCCTCGGCTGATTATGGTTCGCGTATCCGGATACGGACAGACCGGACCTTACCGCGACAAACCGGGGTTTGGAAGCGTGGGGGAAGCGATGGGTGGAATCCGACACCTGACGGGGTATCCGGATCGGCCACCCACCAGGGTGGGCATTTCCCTGGGGGATTCGTTGGCGGCCCTGTATGCCGTGATCGGCACCTTGATGGCGGTTTATTGCAGGGACGTCAAAAAGAGCGGGAAGGGTCAAGTGGTCGATGTGGCCTTGTACGAAGCGGTGTTCAGCCTGATGGAAAGCATGGTGCCCGAGTACGACAAATACCGGTATGTGCGGGAAAGGACCGGAAGCGTGTTGCCGGGGATCGCTCCGTCCAATACCTATGTGTGCAGGGACGGGAAATATATCGTGATCGGCGGAAACGGGGACAGCATTTTCAAGCGGCTGATGCGTGCGATCGGACGGCAGGACTTGGCTGATGATCCCCGTCTCGAGGATAATTCCGGGCGCGTCAAGCATATGGAAATGATCGATCGGGCGATCGAGGCTTGGACGCGCAATAAAACGTTGAAGGAAGCTTTGGAGTGGATGGATAAGCACCAGGTGCCGGCAGGCTCGATCTACAGCGTGGAGGATATGATGGGCGATCCCCACTTTCTGGAGCGTGGCATGATTGAAGAGTTTCCGCTGAATGGGGAGACCTTGAAGGTGCCCGGCATTGTTCCCAAACTGAGCGATACGCCGGGACAAACCCGATGGTTGGGTCCTGAATTGGGAGAACACACCGAAAGGGTGCTCAAGGAATGGGCCGGCTACGATGACGAGAAAATTGAGGAGCTGAAGCGAAAAGGGACCATTTCCACCCCGGCTGACCCGAAGCCTGCGCCCTCTTGAATCTTCGGATCAGAGAAATAGGGCATGCGAGGGATTCTCGCGGCGGCCGATGAGGTTCCTCTCGGGGAACCCGCTAGGAGTTTTTAAGGAGGGAAACCGAAATGGAACGGGTTTATATCCATGAGGTGATGCCCCGGGATGGCTTGCAAAACGAACCGTCCTTCGTTTCTACGGAGGACAAGATCCGGTTGATCGACCGTCTGAGCCGAACGGGCGTGTCCAAGATCGAGGTGACTTCCTTTGTTTCTCCCAAACGGGTGCCCAACCTGAGAGATGCGGAGGAGGTGATGAAGGGAATTCAGCGGGTTCCTGGGGTTTGCTACACCGCCTTGGTTCCCAATGTGAAAGGAGCCGAGCGGGCGTTGGACTGCGGGGTGGATGAAATCAATGTGGTGATCTCCATAAGCGAAACCCATAATCGCAAAAATGTGGGATGCAGCGTCGAAGAGTCCCTGGATCGACTCGGTAAGATCGTGGATTTGACGGGGGCGACGTCGGTGACCGTGAACTGCACCTTGGGAACCGCCTTCGGGTGTCCGTACGAAGGGGAAATCGCCGAAAGCCGTCTCCTCTCCATCGTCGCAAGGTGCGTGGAACAAGGCGTTGGGGGAATCAGTCTCGCCGATACGACCGGGATGGCCAACCCCCGCCAAGTTTACCGGGTCTGTCGGCGAGTCAAAGATGCGGTTCCCGATCTTCCGCTCACGCTCCATTTTCACAACACGCGCGGAATGGGTCTGGCGAATGTGCTGGAGGGATTGCGTGCAGGTGTGGTGCGCTACGATGCTTCTTTGGGGGGAATCGGCGGTTGCCCGTTTGCACCGGGGGCATCGGGGAATATTTGCACGGAAGATCTGGTACACATGCTCCAGAGCATGGGATACGAGGTCCCGGTGGATCTGGATGCTCTCATTCGGGCGGCCAGGGAGTTGCAGGAGATTTTGGACAGGGAACTTCCGGGTCAGGTCATCAAGGCGGGAAAGGCTACGGATCTCCATCCTGCATAGCTTTCAGGGGACGTTGTCCCGCATGAAAAGATCGGAGGGAGGCTGTATGAAAGAACCGATTCGCAACGGGAAACTGTGGTTGGTTTTCGGGATTCTCTTTTTTCTGAGCGTTCCCTGGTATTTGCCGGTCGGGTCCTTTGAACCCGTCATTCTCGGCTTTCCCTACTGGGTGATCATCGTTCTGCTGGGTTCGGCGGCGATATCGCTGTTTCTTACGTATGTGTTGAAATACGAGTGGGATATGGAAGGTGATGGGGAAAAGGAGGAGAGGTTGTAGATGGAGCTGGCCTTTGCAGGTTGGTCAGGGGTTTTCATCATGGTGGTGTACGGGCTGATCATGCTGGGAATCGGGGTTTATGTCTACCTGAGAAACAAGGGTTTGCATCAAAGCATGGATGAGTATTTTCTGGGAGGACGCCAGTTGGGGGTCATGGTCCTCTTTTTCACCCTGTACGCCACCCAGTACAGCGGCAACACGATCGTCGGATATGCTCCCAACGCGTATCGGCTGGGATTTGAATGGGTGCAATCGATTCCGTTTATGATTTTGGTCATCGCGGGGTATCTGCTGTTTGCCCCGAGGCTGTATGTGCTCTCAAAGCGGCACCGTTTCATCACGCCCTCCGATTGGTTGGAAGCGCGTTTTCAATCCAAGGCGGTCACCCTGGTGGGCACCTTATTGATGCTTTACGGTTTGGGCAATTACCTGCTGGAACAGCTGGTTGCGATCGGGCACGGGGTCGCCGGATTGACCGGAGGAACGATTCCCTATCAGGCGGCCGTTCTTTTCTTCATCATCGTCATGTTGATATACGGATGGCTGGGAGGGATGCGCTCCGTCGCCTATACGGATGCGATGCAGGGAATTGCCCTTTTTGTGGGAATCGTTTTGATGCTGGTGGGAACGATGGTGTATTTCGGCGGACTGCCCGAAGCATCCGATTATATGGCGACTTATGCGCCGGAAAAACTGGGCGTGCCGACGGGTGAACGCAACCTGTCCTGGATCAGCATGTTGATTCTCGTCGGAATCGGTGCGGCGGTCTATCCCCATGCGGTGCAGCGCATTTTCAGTGCCAAGAGCGAAAAGACATTGAAAAAATCGCTCAGGAACATGGCTTGGATGCCGTTTATCACCACGGGGTTGGTGATGCTGGTCGGTTTGATCGGGGTTAAGGCCTTTCCGGGGCTTTCGGTGCAGGAATCGGAACAGCTGGTGGGGATGATCGCCAGTGCCATCGCCAATGAGAATCTGTTTTTTTACTGGGCCATGATATTGCTGTTCGGCGGAGTGGTCGCGGCGATTCTGTCGACCGCCGATTCCGTCCTGTTAAGTTTTTCGTCCATGGTGTCCCGGGATATCTATGAACGCCTGATCAACCCTGCCGCCTCCGAGAAGACCAAGATCATGGTGGGAAAAGTGGTTGGCGTGGTGATGGTGTTCATCCTGCTGATGATCGCCTGGTATCCTCCCGCGACCCTCTATGAGATTTTCATATTGAAGTTCGAAGTGCTGATTCAGGTGGCCCCGGCGTTTATTCTGGGCCTTTACTGGCACCGGCTGCACAAGCATGCGGTCCTTTTGGGCATGTTGGTCGGAGCGGGCATCGCCGGATACATGACCTTGGCCCATGTGGAGAATCCGCTCGGCATTCACAGCGGATTGTGGGGTCTGATGGTCAATCTGCTCATCTGCATCGGAGGCAGTTATCTGTTTTCTTCCAGCGTTCAGGAGCAGCAGCGCTCCCGGGAGATCCTCTCCATCGATGCCGCACCTGCCGGCAAACGGCTGGAGGGATAGTGTTCCAGAGGGGATTTCATCCGGGGGAAGCACGCATGTCGTCTCCCATGAATCAAACCGGTCGAGGCAGTCGGCCGGTTCTCTTCATACTTTTCTCCATGAGAAGGTGATCCCTTTTGTCAACCGATGAAAATCGGGAGTTCCCTTATGCGCGAAATTTCCGAGTGCTGATGCTGGTTTCCTTTTTGACGGTTTGGGGATACGGGGCGCAGCGGGCGGTCATGTCGGTGCAGATGGAGACGTCCGGAACGGACGTGCTGTGGATGGGGGTATTGCTTTCCCTGTTTGGCCTGCCCCGGGCGGCGATGAACATCGTCGGCGGCCATTTGACCGACCGGTTTTCCAAAAGAGGGAACATGCTTTTCTCAATCGCCCTGTTCGCGGTGGTCAGCATTCTTCTGATCGGGTTCAGCCGTTCCAGCGTGGCTATGGGAATTTGGCGCGTGCTTCTGGCGATCGGTGTCAGCTGGGCAACGACGGCGATGTTGGCTTATTTGGCAGACATCACTTTGCCGCAGAAGAGGGGAACGGCCTTCGGACTGCAAAAGATGTTTACATGGTTGGGCATCGCTCTATCCGGCTTTTTTGCCCCTATGATCCTGCTTCAAATCGGAATGAGAGGATTGATGGTGCTGATGGCCGTCATCGGGGGAATCGGCTTGGTTTTTGCCGCGCGGTTTCTCCATGACCTCCCGCCGGTGGAGACATCCAGACGGTCGGATCCCGGTGGAAGGCTTTCCGCGGGGCGCGGTTCGGACCCGGGGACGGGAAATGCCGTCGAAAAATGGGTGCTCGCCTACGACGGCATGCTGATCAAATGCGTGGAGGACGGCATCGTCACTTTTTTTATTCCGCTCTACATCCTTTGGCACGTCTCGGACATCGTTGCCATCGGCTCGATCATCTCCCTGTTTACCGTCACATATGTCGTCTTCCAGCCTCTGGGCGGGTGGCTGGCAGATCGCATTGGCAGTTGGAGGGTCACCTTGACCGGCATTTTTTTGTTGACCGTCGGAGCGTGCGTCATCCTGTTGTTCCCAGGCGTTGGGATGTTTTTCGTATTCTCCGCACTGGCGGGTTGCGGGAGCGGTTTGGCCGTCACCAGTGCGGAAATGCGGGCCAGCATGATCGGAAGCGCACACCAGAGGGGGAGAATCTTGGGGTATTGGCGCTTTTTCAGGGACCTGGGCTCTTTCTTCGGGCCCGTGCTGACGGGATGTTTTCTTGCTTTCGGACAGACGGGATGGATGTTGCTTTTTTTAATGGGAATGTGCATAGCGGCGCTATTGGCATCCCTTCCCTTTGCAGGAAGCGGGAGGATTTTTCCGCTTGCGGAGGAAACGCACAAAATTGAATAATAGGAATATGGATTCTTTTGTATACGGAGAGGAGTTGGATAATGGCTCATCCCGTATATTTTTTGAGTTATCCGTATTTGACCGACGTCGTGCGATCGGTGATCCGGGAGCGGGAATATCCCTTTTCAATCGGAATCAAGGAATTGAAAATTGGCGATCCCGTCACGGTGGTGGAACAGTTGGACCGGGATGAATCGGTGCAGGTGATCATCACGGTGAGGGGGCATGCCCGATTCGTGTCCGGGTTGAAGAGGACGGCGGCGATTCTTTTGGATGTGTCCGGGGATGATCTCCTTCACGCATTCAGACAAGTCAAGCCGGAGACGAAGGAGATCGTCATGATGCGATATGGACGCATTTTTGAGGAATATACCTCGTTCGACCACCTGTTTCCCTTTCGAATACATCACGATACCTATCGTGATGAGAGGGAGGCGGTGCAAAAAATCAAAGGATGGCTTGAGAAGGGAATCCGAACCTTCGTCGGTACCAGTGCGGTTTGTAATGAAGCGCGGCGGCTGGGGGCTCAAGCCATCTTTTTGTATTCGAAAAAGTCCATCGCCAAGGCCTTTGAACGGGCGGCCGGCATCATCCAGTTGGCGAGAAAGGATCGGGAAAAGCTGGAGCGGATCAACGCGATCATCCAAAATGCCAGCAATGCGATCCTGGCCGTCGATCCCCAAGGGCGCGTGGAAAGGTTGAACCGGCATGCTCTGAGGTTGCTCGGGAAAACGGAACGTGAACTTTGCGGTCAACCCATCCGTTCTTTTCTGCCCGACTTGGCCTGGGAGCACCTGTTAAGCGAGGGAGAATCGGTGGAAAACGCTTTGACCCAAGTCGACGGAACCCATCTGATCCTGAACATGGTTCCGATTCGGGTGGATGGACAAAACCTGGGAGGTGTCATTACGTTTCAAGAAACCTCCAAAGTGAGCGATGCGGAGACAAAAATCCGCCGGGAACTGCATCGCAAGGGACTGGTGGCCAAATACCGGTTTTCGGATATCATTCACCGGTCCAAGGTGATGAAACACTGGTTGCGAAGGGCCCAGATCTACGCCGAGGCGGACGCCACGGTGCTGATTCAGGGAGAGACGGGTACCGGCAAGGAATTGATCGCCCAAAGCATTCACAATCACAGCGACAGAAGGAATCAGCCCTTTGTCGCCGTCAATTGCAGCGCTTTGCCGGAGTCCCTGCTGGAGAGCGAATTGTTCGGTTATGAGGATGGGGCCTTTACCGGGGCCAAAAAGGGCGGGAAGCGGGGGCTGTTTGAGCTGGCCCATCGCGGGACGCTGTTTTTGGACGAGATCGGGGAACTCTCTCCCAACCTGCAGGCCCGATTGCTTCGGGCGCTGCAGGAGAGGGAGATCATGCGAATCGGAGGGGATTCGATCATTCCTGTCGATGTTCGCATTATCGCGGCCACCAACAAGGATTTGCGCGGGTTGGTCGAAGAGGGGTTTTTTCGCGAGGATTTGTATTACCGGCTCAACATGCTGTTTCTTCACCTTCCTCCATTGCGGGAGCGGAGGGAAGATATTCCCCTGATCACAGAGTCCTTGTTGAAGCGGCAGGGAATCGCAACGTCCGAGAGCAGGAAGATCGCCCGTGAATTGACCCGTTTTCTTTCCGGATATTCCTGGAAAGGGAATGTTCGGGAGTTGGAAAACGTTGTCCACCGGATCGCCGTCCTTTATCAACACGCAGGGGAGAACTTCCCGCATTTGTTCCGGGAGTTGCTTGAGGAGTTGGTTGAGAGCGATTCGGGCGGGTTTGGACCGAGTAAGGCTTCGTCCCGTTTGTCGGATGAGCTGAAAAAGGCGGAACGGGCCAACATCATGAGGGCGCTGCGGGAAGCCGGCGGGAACAAGGCGATGGCGGCGAGGAAACTGGGGGTCAGTCGAACCACCCTGTGGCGGAAGCTGAGGAGCTTTGAAGAGGACGGATAGAAGAAGGGGACAGGCATGCCTTTCAAGGTGGATTCTGTCGAAAAGGTAATTCTTTTGCCTTATTTTGTAAATGACGAAGGAATTGGCGAAGGGATGGTGTAAAGAAAACAATAATCCAAATTGGGATACAGACAGGAAAGGAGCGGGGTCTGTTGGCTTCCTCTCCGGAAAAGGATCCAATCGGCGTGTCCGACCGGGTGGAGATGCTTTATACCCTGGAGGAAGTGGCCAAGGCGAGGAAGGTGAGTATCGACGACCTGAAGCGCCGCATTTTTGAGGGAACGATTCAGGGTGTGCAAAAGGGGGATCAGTGGTTGATTCCCCATGAGGAAATGGAGAAGTTGGGAGATGAACCGACGGAGGACCCGAATCCCGAACCTTTGCAGGATTGGGAAGTGAAGGGATCGACGTCGTTGACCGTCCTTTCGGCGGATCAAGAGGAAGAAAAAGAGGAGCCGTGGAGGAATCGGGCGAAGGAGCTCTTTTCCGATTGGTTAAACGGCCTCAAAAACGCGAAGTGGAACGAGAAACTGGACGAGAAGGCGAAGGAGTGGATCGGGCGATTCTTTCAGATCGTGGAGCGCCTCAGAAAAAAAGAGGTGGAGGAAGAGGGCGCCCGGCAGAAGGTGAGCCTCAAACTGGGATTGATGACGGGCCGCAAGGAAATGAACTGCGATTTTTGCCAAGTGACGGATCATTTTTATCCCGGCGCCCTGTTTGCCGACGTCTACGTGGATGGGGAACTGATGTGGGTGATGTGTCCCAATTGCCTGTGGTACTGCCGGGAACAGTCGAACGGTTCCCTGGAAAAGAACGTTCGGGCCCGGTTCAATCAGCTGGCCCACCGGCTGGAGCAGGAAGCGCGCCGCGCCCGTCGCCTGGCTTCCACGGAGGATTTCCGCGTGCCCGGCCGCCACGAATGGGAGGCCTGGGAAACGGCGTCCTACGCCCTCAAGGAAGCGGCATCGACCTACGATGCCGAAGCCTTTGATGGGGGGTTTGAGGAGGCCGCGGAAAAGGATCGATGAAAAACCGGTGCGGGAGGCGTAAGCGGAGGCGGAAAAACGCTCTCTCCCGGACCTGCAGATATCCCCCGCCACCCTTTAGGTGGCGTGAGACTGCTGACAAAGGTAGCAGGTCAGCAGTCTTTTTTTGTCGAAATCAGAAGATAACACAAAAAGGATAAGGACGGGATGGTATGTTTCAAACCCACTCCCATCGGCAAGGCAGTATTGAATTGGTCAATATCGAAGATTTGGTACCGCAGGATCACCTG